>JBBANY010000075.1:0-11104 GCA_040401695.1 Ilumatobacteraceae bacterium | reverse complement strand
GCGCTTGCGGTGCTCATCTCCATCGCAACGGCGGTCGTTCGGAATCGTGGCGAGATCGTCGATGCGCTCGTCACGTCGGCGGCCGTTGCTTTGTTGGTGGCCGTTGTCCTTGAGCGCGAGATCGTCACGAACAGGTTCGTTCCCGGACTCGGCGACTCCGTCGTTCCGCGTCTCGCGGTACCGCTGGTTGCGGGGTTGGCGGTTGGGACGGGTGCACGCGCATTGGCGCGGTTGTTGGGAAAACCGGATTCAATCGCGTCGAAGTGACGCGCAAGAATCAGACGGCAAGAAGGTCGCGCGCGCCGGTGTCACTCGACGGGTGACGCAACTTGCTCATCGCGCGCGCTTCGATCTGGCGGATGCGCTCGCGCGTGAGGTTGAAATGCTCGCCGACTTCTTCGAGCGTGCGCGGCTCGCCACGGTCGAGACCAAAGCGCAGTTTCAGAATTTCGCGCTCGCGCTCGTCGAGGGGTGCCAACAGGCGCTGGATTTCTTCGGGCAGCAACGCGGTCGCTGCGACTTCGAAGGGTGACTCGGCCGAGCGGTCTTCGACGACGTCACCCAGTTCGGCATCGCCGTCTTCGCGCAGTGGCTCGGACAACGACAGTGGCTCGGCGGCAAAGCGCAGTGCCTCGGTGACCTTGTCTTCGGGCATTTCGACTTCTTTGGCAAGCTCCGCGAGCGTGGCCGGACGGCCGTACTTCAACTCGAGGCGCGAGCGGGCCTTTTGCAAACGGGCGAGGGTGTCGCCGGCGTGGACCGGGAGGCGGATCGTGCGGCCCGTGTTGGCGATGCCGCGGGTGATTGCTTGGCGAATCCACCAGGTGGCATAGGTGGAGAACTTGAAGCCCTTGCGCCAGTCGAATTTTTCGACGGCGTGCATGAGACCGAGGTTGCCCTCTTGGATGAGGTCGAGGAGCGGCAGGCCCGATGCCTGGTACTTCTTTGCGATCGACACCACGAGTCGCAGGTTCGACTGCACGAACGCGCGCTCGGCTGTTTCGCCTTCCTTGGCGGTACGACGCAATTCGCGCTTCTTTGTCGGCGTCAACGATTTGTCGTTGGCGTTCAGCTCGGCCTGTGCTTCCTTGCCGGCTTCGATTGCCTTGGCCAAACGAACTTCGTCATCTTTGGTGAGAAGTGCGTACTGGCCGATGTCGGTGAGATAGAGCCTGACGAGATCTTCTTCGTCGCGGTCGACCCGATCCTTCGCCATACGCGGCATACGATACCGACGCACCCCTCGGCCACAACCGGCGCAAGAGCATTTATTTTTGCTTTCGGATTCGCTACTTTCTGGGTATGTCAAACCCCCTCCTGAACGACAAGGTCCTCGAAAAAAACGCCCCGAAAGGCACGGGTTGGGCGGCATCGGAAGCCGATGCCGGCAAGGCGGGAAACACGGCCGGAACGTGGGCCCCGCCCGTCACGGACGGCCCCGTCAGCCCGTGGGCCGGCACCGCCCGCATGACGGCGAGCGGTGCGGTCAGCGCGACTCTCGTGCTGATGGCGCTGCTTCTCGGAGCGGCAGTTTTCGGCTGGTCGACGGTCAGTGAACCCGCGCCGGGTCAAGTCGTCTTCCCTGGATGGGTCATTGCCGCGGTGCTCGTTGCGTTCGTCTGCGCGATCGTCGCGATGTTCAAACCGAACCTCGCGCGGTTCCTGGCCCCGGTCTACGCACTCGCCGAGGGTGCGGCCATCGGTGCGATCTCACACGCCTACAACATCGAATACGACGGCATCGTGCTGCAGGCCGTCGGCGCAACTGCCGGCGTGTTCGTCGTGATGCTGGTGCTCTACCGCAGTGGCATCATCCGCGTGAACGACAAGTTCCGCCGCACCGTCGTCGGGGCAACGCTTGGTCTGATGGTGTTCTACGGCATCGCGTTGCTGTTCCGTCTGTTCGGCGCCGAGGTGTCGTTCCTCTCGAACGGCAGCCTGCTCGGCATCGGTATCAGCCTGTTCGCAGCCGGCCTTGCGGCGCTCAATCTCGCCCTCGACTTCGACTTCATCGAACAGGGCGAGCGCAACGGCCTTCCCAAGCACATGGAGTGGTACGCCGGACTCGGCATTCTCGTCACCCTCGTGTGGCTGTACCTCGAGCTGTTGCGCCTGTTCGCCAATCTGCGCGAACGCAACTGATCAGCACTCAGTTGGCGCGGCGCGCCGTTGGGCGCTGTGCGAGAACCTCGTCGGGAATCGGCTGGCCCGTCACCTCGTCGGTCCAGTACGTGCCCGCTTCGAGTCGCGCGAGCGCGGTTTCCACGTCAGCAAGATCTTGTTCGATCTCGTCGAGGTTCGGCACCGCTGACTCGGGATTGGTCACGTGGACAGCATAGGCAGATAGCGTCTCGCGCATGCCCACTCCTTTCCCGCCCTTCGACGGATCCGCACCCAAGCAGCAGCAGTTCTCCGAGTACCCCGAAATGGGAATCGACCCGGCCAAGCGCTACACCGCGACGATGGAGACATCGATGGGTTCGATGGTGATCGCACTCGACCCGATCAAGGCGCCGAAGACCGTCAACAGCTTCGTGTTCCTCGCGCTGAACCACTACTTCGACGGCATCATCTTCCACCGCATCATCAATGGTTTCGTGTGCCAGGGTGGCGACCCCACGGGAACGGGTCGCGGTGGCCCGGGATACCGCTTCGACGACGAATTGCCTAAGGCCGGCGAATACAAGATCGGTTCGTTCGCGATGGCCAATGCGGGCCCGAACACCAACGGTTCGCAGTTCTTCATCATCTCCGGCCCCGACGGCTGTCGTTTGCCCCCCGCATACTCACTCTTTGGTCAGGTCGTGAAGGGCCTCGAGGTCGTTGAGGCGATGCAGAGCGTGCCGACAGCCGCGGGTGACCGACCGAAGACCGACGTCGTCATCAACTCGGTCACCATCACCGTCGCCGACTGATCGCGTGCGGTGGGCGTGCCCGACGCACTCACCATCGGCGAGGCACGCCGACTTGCGCTCGTTGCGCAAGGATTCGGCACGAGAACACGTGGCGTCGCAGCCACGCAACGACATCTCGACCAGGTGTTCGGTCGAATCGGCCTCATCCAGATCGATTCGGTCAACGTTCTCGTCCGCAGCCAGGAACTTCCGTTGTTCGCACGCCTCGGCAATCACCGGCGTGATCTGATTCCGGCTGCGCACGCCGGCAAGCGCCTGTTCGAATACTGGGGCCACGCTGCATCACACATCCCCGTCGAGGCGTACCCATTGTTCAGGTGGAAGATGGAAGCAGCGCGCAAGGGTGCGATGTGGGGCGGGGTTGCAGAGTTTGCGAGAACGAACCGTGCCTTCGTGCGCCGCATTCTTGCGCATGTCTCGAACAATGGCCCCGTTGTTGCTGGCGATGTTTCGACGCGTGTCGGACCGAAGGGACCGTGGTGGGATTGGGATGATGCGAAGATCGCACTCGAATACCTCTTCTGGACCGGCGAACTCACTGCACGTCGTCGCGACAATGACTTCGCTCGCGTCTACGACCTTCCGGAGCGGATGATTCCGTCCGAACACCTTAAGGCAAAGGTTTCGACTGGGGATGCGCAGCGCGAATTGGTTCGCCGTGCGATCTCGCATCTCGGTGTGGGAACTGCGAGCGACATCGCTGACTATTTCCATCTCAAAGCGGTCGTAGTCACGCCGCGGTTGCGTGAACTCGTCGACTCGGGCGACGCCGTGCAGATAAATGTCGATGGTTGGGAGAAGCCTGCTTTCGTGGCGGCGGAAGCAAAAGTGCCGCGAGCATCGCATGCCGTCATGCGAGCAACTGCGTTGCTGTCACCTTTCGACTCTCTGGTGTGGTGCCGTCCGCGCATCGCACGACTCTTTGATTTCGACTATCGCATCGAGATCTACACACCGGCTCCGAAACGCAAGTTTGGCTACTACGTATTGCCGTTCCTATTCGACGGCCGGTTGGTCGGACGCTTCGATCTGAAGGCCGACCGTCAGGCATCGCTGTTGCGCGTGCAAGCGAGTTACATCGAGCAATGTTGCAGGGGGGAAGCGGGTGACATCGCATCGGCTGCCGGCGTCGAACTGAGACTCATGGCCGAATGGCTGGGTCTCGGTGCGGTCACGGTCGAGCAACGGGGTTCGCTCGCGAAGGAACTTCGTCGGTCGATAGCGTGAGGGCCATGTCGCCGCTGATCGCAGTTGCCGGACGCACCGCAGTCGCGGGACGCGTGTCGCGCGATGCGATCGCGTTCGCCGGTCGTCGCTACATGGAATCGGTATTGCGCGGTGGTGGTGAACCCGTCGTGGTGACGCCACAGCACATCACTCACGAGGTCGCGCTCGACCTTGTCGGTCGTTTCGATGGCCTGCTGTTGATGGGTGGGCCCGACGTCGACCCCGAGTTGTACGGCCAGGAACCACATCCCACCACCTACGGTGTCGACCGCTTCCAGGACGATTTCGAGATTGGTTTGTTGCGGGCGGCTCTCGAACTGGGGATACCGGTGCTGGCGGTGTGCCGCGGCATTCAACTCGTCAACGTCGCAATGGGGGGAACCCTCATCCAGCACATCGACGAATCTGCCGGCCCGCAGCACCGCCCGTCGGGTTTCCCCGCAGGTGCCGAGTTCGCGTTGCACGACGTGAACATTCGCGAGGGCTCGAAGATGCACAAGGCACTCGGCACGACGACGATCACCGGTGCTTCGTTTCATCATCAGGGACTCGACACTCTCGGCGACTGTCTGGTTGCCGTGGGCTGGTCGTCGGATGGTTTGGTCGAAGCCGTCGAGCACCCGGATCGCTGGTTGCTCGGTGTGCAGTGGCATCCCGAGGACACCGCCCACGAGGACCCTCCGCATCAGTCGCTGTACAGCGCGTTCGTGCGCGCCGCGAGCGCGTTCAACCAGTCGTCGCGTCGTGCCTGACCGAGTCCGCTTCGGGTTCGACGAGAACCCAACGGAACAACTTCGTCACCGCTTCGCCGAGGGGGCGGCCCACGAGCACATCTGCAACCGGCACGTAGGGAAGTCGCAGCGGCATGCGCACCCAGCGCGGCAGTGTCGCGATGGCTGCCGCCGCGATCGCTGAGTAGCCGATGCGTGCGGGCATCGGCAACGGAGGAGTGAGAACGAGATAGCGGGCGGCTTCCTTCGCCTCTTTCGAGGCATGCATCTCGGGGCGGAACATGCGCAGTTGGTCGCGCAGCGCACGTTCGCTGGTCGGCGGCGCCGGCACACCCAGTGCGCGCGCAACGCGTGCGGTGTCCGCCACGTAGGCATCGCGTTCGTCCTGATCGAGTGGTTGTTCGCCGAAGCGTTGGTGGGCACAGAGAAAACTGTCGACTTCGGCGACGTGCACCCAGCGCAACAAATGCGGGTCATTGGCCGAATACGGCCGACCATCCGGAGCGGTACCGGTGACACGGTTGTGCACCGCTCGCACGCGGGCCACCGCCTCGTCGGCAGCGCGCGCCGAACCGAACGTCGTCGCAGCAAGGAAATCGGCCGTGCGCTGGAGGCGACCCCATGGGTCGTTGCGGTAGTCGGAGTGCGTGGCCACTCCGGCCATGGCGAGGGGATGCATCGACTGCAGGAGCAAGGCTCGCAGCCCGCCGATGAACATCGATGCGTCACCGTGCACGCGCACGATGGCGCTGTCGGGGGCAAACCAACGAGGGCCTTCTTCGTTGATCAGGCCGAGCATTCGGGTGTTTCCGTCGGGTCCCGCGATGCGTGAACGAATGGCATCGCCAATCGTCGTGCGCAGGCCGGCCAACTGAGCGTCGACCTGAGGGGGGATCTCCAACTTCACCAAGACCCCATCGTGCCAGCGTACGCTTCGTTCATGCCGTCTCCTGCCGAGGAAAAGTTGCTCTCGACCCGCTGGATGTTGAAGGCGGCCGTGATCTTCTGGGGCGGCTTCCTGGTGATGGTTGCCACACGGCACTCGTTCCATCGCCTCACGAACCTGCTCATCCTGCTCCTCGTCTCCATTTTTCTCTCACTTGCCATCGAGCCGGGTGTCAACAAACTCGAGGCGCGTGGATGGCGTCGCGGTCGGGCCACGATCACGATTCTGCTCTCGGTCATCGTCGGTGCGATCGCACTCATGTCACTCTTCGCAACGCTGGTGGCGACACAGCTCGTCGACCTGTTGCGAAACAGCGAGAAATACGTCAACGAAACCGTCGACTTCATCAACCGCAACTTCAACGCGAACATCGACCCACAACAGGTGAACGAACGCATCACCGACCCGAATGGTCCCGTGCAGCGATTCATCGACTCGCAGCAGGACAAGGTTGTCAGTGTCTCGGTGCGGGCGCTCGGTGTGCTTCTGCAGATCTTCTCGGTTTTGTTGTTCACCTTCTACTTTGTCGCCGACGGACCGAAGTGGCGACGCGCGATCTGCTCGCGCCTGCCGTCCGACCGGCAGATGCGCGTGCTCGAAGTGTGGGAGATCGCTGTCAGCAAAACGGGCGGCTATCTCTACTCGCGCGCGCTGCTCGCGCTGGTGTCGAGTTTCTTCCACTGGATCGCTTTCCAAGCGATCGGCACACCTGCACCAATCGCGATGGCCATCTGGGTCGGGTTGGTGTCTCAGTTCATGCCCGTCGTCGGTACCTATGTCGCAGGTGTGTTGCCGTTGGTCCTCAGCTTCATCGAAGAACCCTCGTCGGCGATCTTCGTGATCGCATTCATCGTCGTCTACCAGCAGGTCGAGAACTATCTCGTCTCTCCGCGCATCACGGCGCGCACGATGGATCTGCACCCCGCGCTTGCTTTCGGTTCGGCGATCGCGGGTGCCGCCCTGCTCGGGGCGATCGGCGCGCTGCTCGCCCTCCCCGGAGCGGCGATGATCCAGGCGATCGCCAGCCAACGCGGTGCCCGTCACGACGTGATCGAGAGTCCGTTGACAACGCCACAGCCGCCGCGTGAGAAGAAGAAACGCCGCGGCAAAGCGACCGGTTGACGGCCGTGGCAGGAATCCCCTTCGTCGAACCGCTCGATGCCTTGGTCTACGGCGTCGTCGATCGGTTGTCACCGCTCGTCGCGCGTGTCGTTGCCGAGAACCCCTCGAAGTTCACGTACAAAGGCACCGGCACCTACATCATCGGCCGCGACGAGGTCGTGGTGGTCGACCCCGGCCCGAACCTCGATTCCCATCGTGGTGCTCTCGAACGTGCGCTCGAGGGTCGGCCGGTGCGGGGGATCGTCGTGACGCACTGCCACTCCGATCACGTGCCGCTGTCGTATTGGCTGGCCGAATCGACCGGCGCACGCACCTACGGCTTCGGTTCGCATCCACGGCCGGTCGAAACCGACGCGTTCGATGACGACGACGATGGCGACGACACGGCGCGGGACAGTAGAGACGGTGAAGAGCGTGAACACACCGATTTCGACTTCGCCCCCGACGTTCCGGTGCGCGATGGCGAGACTTTCCTCACCGTTGATGGTTGGTCGTTGACCGGCATCCACACGCCTGGTCACACGTCAAATCACATGTGCGTTCATCTGGATGCCGAGAACGCACTGTTCACTGGTGACCACATCATGGGGTGGAGTACGACGGTGGTCTCGCCGCCCGATGGCAACATGGCCGACTACATGGCGTCCGTTCGCAAGTTGATGTCTCGCAGTGACGCCATTCTCTATCCGACACACGGCAACCCCGTGAAAGACCCCGCGCCGTTCCTGGCGGCGTATCTCGCACATCGCATCGACCGCGAACGCCAGATCGTCGATCTGTTGCGACGGGGACCATCGACGATTCGCGCCATGGTCGAGGTTCTCTACGCCGACGTGCGTCGCGAACTGCACAAACCCGCGCGACGCAGTGTGTTGTCCCATCTGCTCAAGTTGCACGCCGATGGTGTGGTGACAATCGTCAACGACGCGCCGCCATCGATGCGCTGCATCTGGAGCATCACCAATAGATAGGTGTCGCCGGTCGTCGGGAATCAGGGCGGGAGTCGGGGTAGGAGGCGAGGCATCCCTCATCGACGGACAGGGCTCGCACTAATTTTTTCTCCGTGACCCCCCGCGAAGTACGTCGACATGCGAAGTTGTGGCTGACGCCCACGGCTGCCGCCGTCATGCTGGTGGCCGGTATCGCACTCGCCGTCGGCCGCTCGGGCAGTGACGCCGAGGCTTCGCTGCAGACATCGACGACGTCGACCGCCGTCCCGGCAACCACGACCACGCTTCCTCCGGAAACCACGACGACGCTCGCGCCCGAGACAACGACAACTCTTCCGGCGGAAACAACCACCACGACGGTCGTGTGGAACCATGGGAATCCGCGCCCGCTGCCGGAGAAGTCGGGCAAGGGCAAGCGCATCGTGTTCCAGAACAGCCTCAACTGGGTGTGGATCGTGAACGAGAACGAAGAAGTGGTGCAATCCGTGCCCGTCTCCGGCAGGGACGGTGTCCCGAAGCCCGGCAAGTACCGCGTGATGTCGAAGAGTGAGTTCTCACAGAGCATCTTCTTCCCTGAGATCAAGATGAAGTGGTCGGTGCGCTTTGCGATCAGTCCGAACGGAAAGAACACGATCTCGTTCCACTCGATTCCCACCTGTGCGTGGGAGGGCGGTCACTGCAGCCCCGTCGGGCCGATGCAGACCGTCGAGCAATTGGGCACCTTCCAAAGCGGCGGATGCGTGCGCATGCTCGATACCGACGCCGAGTTCCTCTACAACTTCGTCGAGGTCGGCACGCGCGTGCTCGTCCTCAAATAGTCACGCTGCGTAGCGCGCCATCTCCGACTTGAGAAGATCGAGGCCGAGGTTGCCCAGGTTCAGGCCGTAGGCATGCCAGTCGCGCAGGTTGAACTTCGCACCGAGGCGCCGCTTGGCGTCGGCGCGCAGGTCGAGCCACACGCGTTCACCGAGCTTGTAGGAAATGGCCTGTGCCGGCCAGCCCAGGTAGCGGTCGATTTCCGAACGGTTGAACTCGTTGTCGCTCGATGAACGTTCGGTCAGGAACTCGAGGGCCAACTCCGGCGTCCAGGCCTCGCCCGGATGCCAGGCCCACGAGGCGGGAATGGTGAACCCGCAGTGCAGGCCGATGTCGATGACCACACGGGCCGCACGCATCGCCTGGCCGTAGAGGTATCCGAGGCGGTAGTCGGGGTTCGTGAAGAAGCCGAACTCGTCCATCAGACGCTCGGCGTACAGAGCCCAGCCCTCACCGTGACCCGAAACGAACGTGTTGCGCTGGTAACGCGACAACTGATCGGCGTTCACGGTTGCCATCGCAACCTGCAGGTGATGGCCCGGTACTCCCTCGTGGTACGCGGTCGTCGGTTCACCCCACCGCGGCACCGATGCGCGGCCGTTCAGGGGGTACCACGTGCGCCCGGGGCGAGACAGGTCTTCACTCGGACCCGTGTAGTACATCGCTGCAGCGCCACCCGGTGGCGAGATCATCGCTTCACACCGACGAATCGACTGCGGAATGTCGAAATGCTTGTTGTCGATCAGGAAGGCCATCGCCTCGTCCATCAGTTCCTGCAACCAGTCGCGCAGGTTGTCCTCGCCGTGCACCGCGCGGGCCGGGTCGGTGTCGAGAAGGTGCCGTACCTCGGCAGCCGATGCGCCGGGGAGAATCTCTTCACCCACACGACGGATCTCGGCATCGAGGCGGGCGACTTCGTCCCACCCCCACTCGTAGGCATCCTTTGCGTCGACGGACATACCGAGATAGCGACGACGGGCGAATGCATGTCGTTCTTCTCCGACCCCGTCATTCGGGTCGGCGTGGCGGGCGTATTCACCACGGAGGAAAGTCGCGGTCTCGACAAGTGCTGCCGAGCAGTCGCGGGCGGCCGACTTCAGGCGGCGCGAAAGACCATCGGACACCTGTGCCGACGCAGCAAAACCTTCGAAAAACCCTTCGTCGGACGAGCCCGCCCATGCCTCGGCCTGGCCGGCCACGGCCAACGCCTGTCGCACCGGCGCCGCGACACCGCGCACCAGACCCTCGCGCCACGACGTGCGCATGCCGGAGAGTGCAGTCGGAAATGCCTCCATGCGCGCGGCGATGTTCTCCCAGTCGCCCTCGGTGTCGGCCGGCATGAGGTCGAAGATGCTGCGCGCACCGTCGAGGTCGCCCGCGATGACACGAATCCCGCGCAGGTGTTCACCCGCCGCGTGCTCGGCAACGGCGAGTTCGAGGTCGTTGCGCAACACGCCTGCCGCAAGACGATCCGCATCGTCGCTCGGAGTCAACGCGTCGAGCGCGGCAAGAGTGCGCGCCGCGTGCTCAGCGCGCGCATCGTGGCCGGCGGGGGAGAAGTCGGTCATCTTGTCGTCGTACCCTGCGACGCCCAGATACGTGGCGGCCAGTGGGTCGAGAGCCGCCATTTCATCGATGAAGCGGTCGGAGAGCGAATAGATCGGGGTGTCGCGCTGCGGCATGACGCCACGATAGAACGCCGTACCCGAGCGACTAAATTCACGTGCAGGAGGGAACGATGAATCTTGCACGCATCGGCGAATTTTGGGCACGTTGGCGGCCCGACGAACTGGCCATCAAGTACGCGGGTGTCGAAACGACGTGGCGCGAACTCGACGCACGCACCAGCAATCTTGCTGCCGGTCTTGCCGGCAAGGGCATCGGCAAAGGCGACCGCATCGGGCTGTTGTTGACGAACTGCATGGAGTGGATCGAACTCACGATGGCCGCCTGGAAACTCGGCGCGCTGATCGTTCCGATCAACACCCGATTCACACCTGCCGAGGTGAAGTTCGTCGTTGCCAACGCCGGAGCGAAACTCCTCTTCACCAACGACGGACTCGTCGAGTCGACCAAGACCGTCGACGGCTGCGAGGTCATCCGCGTCGAACAGATCGCACCGCTCTACGGGAACGGGTCGACCATCGTCACCGCGGACACCGTTCCCGAAGACGCCGCCTTCATTTGCTACACCAGTGGCACGACCGGCGACCCGAAGGGCGCGGTGTTGACGCACGGTTCGTTCAATGCGGGCTCGCAGTCGTGGGCACAGGCTCTTGATCTCTGGCCGGGTGACAAGTTGCAGCTTCCGTTCCCACTCGCCTTCACCGGCGGTCTCGCATTGTGGCTCTACACCTATTGGTCGGGGGCAAGCCTTCTCCTCGACAACGAGGTGAA
>JBBANY010000074.1:0-11128 GCA_040401695.1 Ilumatobacteraceae bacterium | reverse complement strand
TGCGACGGCCGCACTGGGAGCGACACGGCGAACGAGCGCGTCCCACCCGAGACGCGTGTCGAGCATCGACACCGAAAACGGCGCCCCTCCCTCTCCCACGGAGACCACCTCGTTGCCCTGGGCGACGACACCCATCGACGAGGCGAGTCGACGCGCAGGGTCGACGGTGATCAAGAGAACCCGCGTGCCGTCGGCGGCCGCATGACGTGCGGCCAAGGCGGCGGCGAACGTGGACTTTCCCACCCCGCCCGCACCGGTGACGACGACGACGCGAGTCACGGTCACAGCGACTCACCGAATTCGTCGTCGAGGAATCCCGCGACGGCATCGACGACTTCCACTGCGTCGGTCGGCGCGGAACGCGGCACGAGCACCACATCGGCCGAGGCGAGATCGGCGAGGCGACCAACCTGTGTCGTTGCGACCGCGTGTCGCGCGGCAAGTGTCGCGGTGATGTGCGGCGCACGTGCTGCGGCGTCGCGTGGTGGCGAAGGCGGCATGCGGTTGACGACGACGAGCGGCACGTCGACCTTCGACTCGGCACGAATCCGCCCCACAAGTTCGAGAGTCTCGTCGACGGGACTCTCCTCGGGTGTCGTGACGAGAATCGCCGCGGTTGTGTCGGTGTCGGACAGCATCTCGATCATCCAGTCGGTTTGTTCGCGCAACATTCCCACTTGTGCAAGCGAACGGATCGTGCGCGGCGTGGCGAGTTGACTCGCGATGTGGCCCGAGCTTTCGGCATCGACGACGACGAGGTCGTAGTGATCGGCGCGCACCTCGTAACACACCTTGCCGATCGCGAGGATTTCTTTCACCCCGGGCGCCGCATCGGCGACGAAGTCGAGGGTTTGGGCGAGGACCCCGATCCGAGAGACGAGCGGTATCCGCACGTAGAGGCGGATGTATTCACGCAGTGCCTCTTCGGTGCTGTACACGCAAGACGAGAGGTTCGGATGCGACGGGCAGACCGGGTCCTTGCCGTCCATCGAGACGAGCAGGGTCTTTTTTCCCCGTCGAGCCGCCAGCAGTGCGACGGCCGCGGCGACGGTCGACTTTCCGACGCCTCCCTTGCCCGTGACGAACAGCAGACGGCGGTCGGAGATGCGGCGCAGTTCTAGTCCCCGAAGCCGATCTTGCGGGCACTGTCGGGCGAACCGAACTCGACGAACGCGATCTTCGAGCCCGGAAGCGCGACCTCACGACCCTTCTTGTCGGTCAACCACAAGGTGTCGGTCGCACCTGACATCGCAGCGCTCACGGCCGCCTTCAGCTTTTCGCGCGTGGCGTCGTCATCGGCAACCTCGACGACGACTTCACGGCCAACCTGGCTCATACCGATGCGAATTTCCATGCCGTCACCCTATAAGGCGGTGCCCAACGACGGGCAGTCGTGTCATGCCAATCAGGAGATCTTCAGTTCGGCGTTGAAGATCTTCTTCGGGCGAAGTGTCGTTGCGATCTCGGCGGCGAGCATGTGGAACGCACGACCTGCTTCGCTGTCGGGGTCGACCGCGGCGATCGGGCGGCCGTCGTCTCCGCCTTCGCGCAACGTCGGTACCAAAGGAATACGGGCCAGGAGCGGCACGTCGAGCTCGTTGGCGAGTTCCTCGCCACCACCCGAGCCGAAGATTTCATAACGCTTGCCGTCGTCACCCGTGAACCACGACATGTTCTCGATGATTCCACGCACCGGAAGGTTCACCTTGGCCGCCATCGCCGCCGACAGACGGGCGACTTTCTGCGCAGCAGGCTGCGGTGTCGTGACGACGTAGACCTCGCCGCGCGGCAGGTACTGGCTGAGGCTGAGAGCGATGTCGCCGGTGCCCGGCGGCATGTCGATGAGGAGAAAATCGGGGTCATCCCAGAAGACGTCGGTGAGGAACTGCTCGAGAGCCTTGTGCAGCATCGGGCCGCGCCAGATCACGGCCTGACCCTCGGGTACGAAGTAACCGATCGAGATGCAGCGCACGCCGAAGGATTCCGGTGGCACCAGCATTTGGTCGATGACGATCGGATCACGGTCGGCGCCGAGCATGCGGGGAATCGAATAGCCGTAGATGTCGGCGTCGACGATGCCGACCGAATGTCCGCGTGCGGCGAGTGCGACGGCAAGGTTTGTCGTCACGCTGCTCTTGCCGACACCTCCCTTGCCCGACGAGATGAGCAACGGCCGCGTCTTCGAGCCCGGTTGCGAGAACGGAATCATGCGTCCCTCGGCGTGACCGTGGGCCTGCGTGCTTCCCGCAGTCGATGCCGCGTCTCCGTGGAGCATGCGGCGCACGTTCTCACGCTCGGCATCGTTCATCACACCGAACTCGAGCTTCACCGACGACACGTCCGGGTGGGTCGTTAACGCGGAGCTGACCCGGTTCTGGATTTCGTTGCGCAGTGGGCAGCCGGCCACGGTGAGGACGACGGTGAGAGAGACATCGCCCTTGCGGCCGATCACGACGTCGCGAACCATTCCCAGGTCGACGATCGAACGGTGCAGTTCGGGGTCTTCGACGGGACGAAGTAGATCGATGACGGCGTCGGTTGAAAGTGCCATGGTCGTCCTTGTCTTGTGGGGGGGGATTCGTGCGAGGGGTTTATTCGGAGGGAAGCAGTGCGTCTAATTTGCACTATCGCGGTAGGTAGAATACCTCCGTGGCCGCTGAGATGAGCATGTCGTCGGGTGCATTCACCGCAACGGTGACCGCAATCACCTCCGCTTTCGGCGACCCCACGCGGCGCGCGGTCTATCTCTTCGTGCGCGAGAACTCAACAGGTGACCACAGCACCGGTGTCACCGCTTCGCAGGTCGCGGAGAAGTTCGATCTGCACCCGAACGTCGCCCGCCATCACCTCGACAAATTGGCCGCCGGCGGTTACGTCGAGGCCAGCGTCGAAAAGCCCCACGGCGGCGGAGCCGGCCGTCCGTCCAAGCACTACCGCTCGATCGGCCCGTCGCCGCTCGAATCACAGGTCCGCAGCGACGACCTCGTTCTCAGCCTCCTCGGGAAGGCTCTCGAGAATCTGCCGCGCGACCGCGCCGAAGCCATGGCCGAAGAAGTCGGCGCACAGTACGGCCGTGCGCTCGCCGCCGGTCTTGTCGGCGACGACCTTGCGTCGGGTCAACGCTCGTTGCGCACCGCGATGCAGGCGGTTGCCGACGCACTCACGGCACACGGATTCGCCGCGCACGCCGACCAGCGCAACAACCAATTGCGGATCGTCAACAACCACTGTCCATTCGGCGACGTCGCAATCGAACATCCCGTCATCTGTGCCGTCGACCGTGGAATGGTGAAGGGCATGCTCGGCGCCCTCTACGGCGACACGAGTCCCGAATTGCAGGCGTCGCTCCCACAGGGCGACACCTTTTGCGCGACGACCGTTTAGTCGCCCCAGAAGCGTTGTTCGCGGAACGGATCGCCGTACATGTGGTAGCCGTTGCGCTCCCAGAATCCGGCCACGTCGCCGACGCGCGCCTCGATGCCGCGCAGCCACTTGGGTGACTTCCAGAAGTACAGGTGCGGGACGAGAAGACGAACCGGTCCACCGTGGATCGGCTCGATGGCTTCACCCTCGTATTCCCAGACGACCAGCGAGTCGTCGCGCAGGACGTCGGCGAGGGGCAGGTTCGCGGTGTAGCCGTACTCGGCGTGGCCGACGAAGTGCGTCGCCGTCGGACGCAGTCCGGCGCGCTCGAACAAGTCACGCACGCGCACACCACGCCACGTCGTGTCGAATTTCGACCACTTGGTGACGCAATGAATGTCGGTTGTGATCTCGACACTCGGCAGTGCCGTCAGTTCCTCGAACGTGAGACTGAAATCGTTGTCGACTTCGCCGAAGATCCGCATGTTCCAGGCACCGGGCGCGTAGTCGGGCACGTCGCCGACGTGCAGAACCGGGAACCGATCCGTGAGGTACTGGCCGGGGGGCAAACGGGACGGGTCGTAGCCCGCCGCAACGACGTCGTCGCGATTGCGTTCGAAGAAGCCCATGGGGCGATTCTCACCCAGCGGCTTCGACTTCGGCAACTACTGCGTCGACGAAACTCTTCACCTGGGCCGGCGGATCGCCCGCCTGACACTTGGCCAGCTCCGACTTCGCGGTCGCGAGATCGTTCGCGAACCGGAAACTGACGATGCCGAGGAAACAATGGGCATCGGGATACGAATCGTCGAGGAGGGTCGCGCGGCCGAGACCGAGAATCGCGGTCTGCACGGCCGCATCGCGCACCGACTGCTCGGCATCGCGCGCGGTCAACGCGAGCAGCCACGATCTGTACGTCAGCGCTTCGACGTTGTCGGGGTCGACCTTCAACACGTCGCTGTAGATGTTGATTGCGGTGATCGGATCGGTGAAGTTGAGCTGTCGTGCCTGTGCCAACTTGTTCGCGGTGCTGTCGGCGATGCCGCCCGACGCGGTTTCACCGGGCAGACGCTGGCCGCTCTGACGTGCGACGAACACACCGAGACCCACCGCGAATGCGACAACCACGAGAACGCCGACCAAACGCCGCGGCACACGGCGCTTCTCCGTTTCGACCGACGTCGCGTCGGGCGCCACCCCATCGTGTTGAAGACGTCGGATGATCTCCGCGGCACGCGCGGTGTAACTGCTGCGCAGGGCCTCGTAGTCGGCGTCGTCCACGTCGCCCGCCGCGCGTTCACGCTCGAGGTCACGAAGCGACGCGAGCAGGAAGTCGCGTTGCTCTTCCAGGTTGCGCCGAGTGACATCGTCCATCGATGTGCCCGTCACAGCCCGTCCGTCGGGTCGTCATGCTCGCGAAGCGCGGCTGCGACGATGTCGGCATCATCGGGCTCGGCGCGCGCCTCGCCCTCGCGTTGCCACCTGCGGAACACCACCACGAGACCGCCGAAACCGCACACAAGCGCAACGACGGGCAGCACCCAGACGAGCGAGTCGACCCCTTCGGCCGGTGGCAACAACAGGCTTCCCGGGAAGCGCGACTCGATGTAGGCGACGATCTCGTCGTCGGCACGTTGACCCGCCGCCACCTGTCGGGCGATCTCGTTGCGAATCGACTCGGCAGCCGAAGCGCGACTGACGTAGATGCTCTCGCCGTTGCACGTGGGACACGCGAGGCGCTGCGAAATCGCATCGATGCGTTCTTCCTGGGTCGAAGGACCCGATGAACGCGTGGCACCGAACGCCAACAGGCCGACGGTCAACAGGGCCATCGCCGACCAGGTCAACTTTCCCTTCACCCTGTTCATGACCCGGTCACGATCCTGTTCCGTTCGTCATTTCGCGCATCGCTGCGATGCGACCCGACAAGAACGATGCGGTGACCTCGCCCGCCACGCGCATTCGCACGAAACCCGACGGGTCGACCACCCACGTCTCGGGAACCTTCGCAACGCCGAATGCGACCGCGATCGTGCCGTCGGGGTCGCGGATCTTGTCCCAGTCGCCACCCTTCTCGGCGAAGAATGCCGACACGGCCTCGTCGGTGTCGTCGTTGACAACGGTGAACAACTCGGCTCCGTCGGCGATGCCCGCCTGCTCATCGGCGAACGCGACGAGTTCGGGATGTTCGTTGCGACACGGCACACAAGTCGAGTTGAAGAAGTTGAGCACGACCCACGAACCTTTGCGCCGCGACAGATCGAAACCACCCCCACCGACAAGGGTCGACTGCACGGCGGGCGCAGGGTTGCCGATCAACGGCGACTCCACATCGGCTTCGCCCCGGGGCTTCGAAACGGCGAGCACGACGAAAAAGGCGACCAACACGAGCCCCACGACGGGTACGAGCCGGCGCGACAACCGCGGCGTCGCGTTCACGGCGCGACCTCTTCCTCGACACGCACGGGTGCCGACGTCGGGTCGGTTGGTCGGCGACGGCGTCCGGGGAACGCTGCGAGAACCGTCCCGAGCGCCATCAGTCCCCCGCCGATCCAGAGCCACATGATGAGCGGCTTCACGAACACCTTGATGCGCGCCTCACCCGAGTCCTTCTTCACCGGCGGCTCGAGGGTGAGATAGATGTCGTAGCGCCATGTCGTCTTCACCGAGGGTGTGCCGACGTTCATGCCCATGTTGAGGAATTTCGTGATCGCCGGCGCGTAGGCCTGTCCCCCGTCGACCGACACGAGGGCCTTCACCGCGGTGCTTCGATCGTCTTTCTCCTCGCGGAAACCGACGAGTTCGAAAGTGTGACCGGCAAACGATGCAGGGACACCCTCCGACAACCGCAGCTCCTGCGACCGCGTGTAGGCGTTCGACGCCGACAACGCGACCGCGATGAGGATGACTCCGAGATGCACGATCATGCCGCCGTTCGCTCGACCGACGAATCCGCGCCAACCCTGACGTCGCGTGGCGAGCACCACCTGACGCAGTGCCGCGCCCCCCGAGAAACCGCCGAGGGTGAAAGCGAGCAACGGTGCAAGTCCGTCGGCGCCGGCAACCAGGCCTGCAACGAGAGCGGCGATGCCACACCATGCCGGCCAGAACAGGCGATCGCGGAGAAGCTCCGTCGACGCCTTTCGCCAGGGCAGGACCGGCGCAATGCACATGAGCGCCAGCATCGCAATGCCGATCGGAGTCGACAGACGGTCGAAGAAGGGTTCGGCCACCGAGATTTGTCGGTCCTGCAATGCCTCGATGATGAGTGGGAACACCGTGCCGAGCAGCACCACGAATGCGAACACGCTGAAGAGCACGTTGTTCGCGAGAAACGCACCCTCACGCGACACGGGTGAGTCGATCGACCCGGGTGAACGCAGCTGGTCGCCGCGCCAACCGATGAGAACGAGCGACACGAGAACGATGAGACCGAAGAAGACGAGCAGGTAGGTGCCTATGTCGCTTTCGCTGAAGGCATGCACACTGTTCAGCACGCCCGAACGAGTGAGGAACGTACCGAGAATCGTGAGGCTGAATGTCGCGAGCAACAACGAGAGGTTCCAGACGCGCAGCATTCCACGACGCTCCTGCACCAGAACCGAGTGGATGTACGCCGTTCCCGTCAACCATGGCAAGAGGCTCGCGTTCTCGACCGGGTCCCACGCCCAGACGCCCGACCAACCGAGCACTTCGTAGCTCCACCACCCTCCGAGGATGATGCCCACGGTGAGAAAGCCCCACGCAAAGAGCGTCCAACGCCGGGTCTCGATCAGCCACCCTTCACCGACACGGCCGGTGATGAGGGCCGCGATGGCGAACGCGAACGGCACGGTGAAGCCCACGTAACCGAGATAAAGAATCGGCGGGTGGAACAAGACGAGAATGTGGTTCTGCAGCAAGGGGTTCGGGCCCGGCCCGTCGGTGACTCCCGGTGCGCCCTCGGCGAACGGGTTGGCCGGACCGAAACTGAGGACGAAGAAAAACACCATCACGATGCAGATGACGGCGATGGCCCACGAAATCAACTCGTCGTCGAGGCGCCTGCGGTAACGCCATGCAACGACCGCTGCGGAAAGCGCGAGCGCAAAGATCCAGAGAAGAATCGAACCTTCGAGCGCGCTCCACACAGCGGTGAAGTTGTAGAGAGCGGGAGTCGAGCGCGAGCCGTGGTCCTGCACGTACTGCAGCGAGAAGTCGCGGGTGATCATCGCCCACTCCATCGCGACGATTGCCCCGAATGATGCGAGGAACGCGAGACCGACGAAGCGCGGAACCAATCGGGACGTGCGCGCCTCTTCGCCACGCGACGACTCGCGCGCGGCCGTGATCGCGGCAACGGCACCGAAGGCGGCGGCCACCACCCCGACGAGCAGGGCGCCGCGGCCGACCGGGCCGGCGACGCCGCTAGCCCACACGACTGCAGGCATCGGCGGCTTCCTCGGCTTCGTCCATCCGATTCTCGTTCTTGGCGACGTAGGTGTTCGAGTGCTTCACCTCGATGCGGTCACTGAGAAAGACACCGTTGACGAGCCGTCCGTGCGCGACCACCGGAATGCACTCCTGGAACACTCCGCCGGGATCACCGTCGTAGCGGACGTCGAGATTCGTCGCGTTGAACGACATCAGGAACGTCGTCGTACCGGCGGCCTGTTTGATGCTGCCCTGCTCGACGGTGCCCTGCACACGCAGCCGTCGGTCGGCTTCGCATCCGTCACGGACACCGACTTCGTCGACGTTGCAGTAGTAGTCGATCGCCGACGAAAGGAACTGCGTGACGACGACGCCTCCGGCCACGATGACGGCGGCGAGAACACCCATCGAGACCCAACGACGACGTGCCGACCGCGATCGCAGCGGCGGCGCCGCACCGATCCCCGGCTCGCGTGGACTCAGGTCCACGGCTTGTCAATCTTCTCGACGAATGGATCGAGCCGACGTGCCCGGCGCGCGTTGCGCCACGCGTACAGCGCGATGGGTACGAACGAGAGCACCCAACTGATGACGATGAAGTCGGCGTGCTTCACGACGGCACCTCTTCGGCGCGACGCGCTGCGAGCGCGGCGTCGATGCCGCGTAGCTCGACGGCATCGGTGAGGGCGAGAACGCGATTGCGGTGCAGCACGAGCCACGCGAAGATCGTCGTGAACACGGCAACTCCGAAGACGAGCGAGAAGAGCATGAGCCCGTCCATCGTGACGTCGCCGTTGGGGCGCAGCACGGTTGCCTCTTGGTGCAGCGAGCGCCACAACAAGACGCTGAAGTGAACGAGAGGAATCTCGAGCACCGCGAACAACGCGACGATCGCCGACCGCTTGGCGCGTTGCTGTTGCGTGCCGCCGAGTCCCCGCACCGCGAGGTACCCCACGTAGGTGACGAAGAGAAACGCCGTCGTGGTGAGTCGTGGGTCCCACTGCCAATAAGTGCCCCACGAGAGGCGGCCCCAGAGACTGCCCGTCACGAGGGTCACGCCCATGAAGATCACGCCGACTTCGGCCGACGCGCCGGCGAGGCGGTCGAGATTGAGCGAATGCTTCTTGCCCCACAGGTGACCCGCCGAGCACACCGCTGTGAAGACGAACGCCAGGTAGGCAACCCAGGCCGTGGGCACGTGCACGTACATGATGCGCACGCTGCTCCCCTGGTCGACATCCTCGGCGGTGAAGAACAATCCGAGCAGCGCAAGAACGATCGACCCGAAAATGGCGATCAGCCCGAGATTGCGCGACGCAGCCGTGCGTGTCGGCGGGGGGACGCTCGTCGTTGTGTTTGACATGTCGAAGTCGGCTACTCGTCGGTGAGGGGGCCGAACCCCAGTGTTCCACCAAACAGGAAGATCGCGCCAAACACGGCCAGAAGACCGACCCACGGCCAGCCTTCCGCCACCCGCGCACCGTCGGACCCGAAGGCCGATTCGGTTGCCCGCGTTGCACCGATCAGAACGGGAGCAACGGCGGGCAACAACAACAGGGGCAAGAGAGTCTCGCGACCGCGGCCGGCGACGCTGAGCCCGCCGTACACCGCCGCCAGCGCGGCGATGCCCACCGAACCGAGTACACACGTTGTGACGAGCAGCACAGCGCCGTGCAGGTCGACATTGACCCTGTACAAGATCAGCGCAAGGACGGCGAGCACCGCCTCGAACACGACCAACTGCACGACGAGCGCGGCGACTTTGCCGAGATACACGCCGTGAGACGGCACGCCCGCGAGACGCAGGGCGTCGATGGCGGAATCAGCGGACTCGACGGCGAACGATCGCTGCACGACCACGAGCGAAGTGAACAAGGTCGCCATCCAGACGAGACCCGGGGCGACGCGCTGGAGAATTCCGTCGTTGTCGAGTGCGAACGCAAAGAGCACCATCACGATTGCGGCGAAAGGCAGCACCTGGTTCGTCATCACACGACTGCGCCGTTCGATGCGCAGATCCTTCGACGCAACGGCGCGGGCGACACCGACGACACGCGAGGCGCTCACTTGCGACCACCCGATTCGACGATCCGTCCACCGACGACTTCGATGCGACGCGTCGCGAGCGAAGCGGAGCGTTCGAGTTCATGCGACGCGACGACGACGGTTGCTCCGGCGGCAACCGCGTCGCGCAGCAGTGTGTCGATTTCGTCGCGCCCGGCCGCATCGAGGCCCGCGTGCGGCTCGTCCAGCAACCACAACGTGGCCCTGCGCACCGCCATGACCGCAAGTGCGGTGCGACGCTTCTGGCCCGCGGAGAGACGCCCAACCTGGGTCGAGAGCAGACGTTCGGTCAGGCCCATTCGCTGCGCGGCCGACGTCACCTCGGCGCGGCTCGCGCCGACGACATCGCCCCAGAACGACAGGTTTTCGCCCGCGGTGAGATCCAGGTACAAACCGTTCGCGTGCCCGAGAAACCCGACACTCGCGCGTACCGCTGCGCGGTCGCTACTCACGTCGTGCCCCATCACGTGCGCAGTTCCGCGGGCCAGCGGCAGCAGCCCCGCACACAGGCACAGCAAAGTCGTCTTGCCGGCACCGTTCGCACCCTGAACGACAACGAGTTCACCACGGTCGATCGTCAGTGTTGCTTCGGCGAGTGCCGGAAACGAGCCGAGGAGAACGACCGCGTCACGCACATCGACGACGGATGTCTCCTTCACCCGTCAAACGCTACAGACCCAACGGCGCAGGGACCCACTAGCGTCGTTTGCCATGAAGGACCGTGCGCGCAGACGTGTCGACGCGGTGCTCGGCCTCGTTGGTCGCACCTTCATCACGGCCGGTTTGCTGTTGCTCGGCCTCGTTGCCTATCAACTCTGGGGCACCGGCCTCGAACAGAGTCGCGCCCAGAATCGTCTGCGGGACGAATTCGAGACATTGATCGCGTCGTCGCCCACGACAACCGACACGGTCGCGCCGGTCGAGGGCAACACGACGAATCGGATCGACACTCCGCGTCGGCCGAACTCCGCGCTCGCGCTTCTCGAGATCCCGTCGGCAAGCGTCGCCGACATCGTTGTGAACGGCGCCACTGTCTCTGCCTTGCGCCACGGACCCGGCCACATTTCGGGCACCGCACTGCCGGGCGAACCCGGCAACAGCGCCATCGCGGGACACCGCACCACGTACGGAGCGCCGTTCGCCAATCTCGACGACGTGAACCTCGGCGACGAAGTGCACGTGACCACCGGCAAGGGGCGTTTCACCTACACGGTGAGCGACGTCACGATCGTCGGACCGAATCGGACCGACGTCCTTCGCCCACAAAAAGACCGCACGCTCCTCACAC
>JBBANY010000073.1:1680-11174 GCA_040401695.1 Ilumatobacteraceae bacterium | reverse complement strand
ATCTTCAACGAGCGTTACATCGAGATCGGGCGCGACACGATGATCGGACCCAACGTGGCATTGTCCGCAGGAATGGTTCCCGGTCAGGAGTGTGTGACCTCGCCAGTTGTGAAGATCGGCGACCGGTGTCTGATCGGTCGAGGCAGTGGAATCGTCGGTCATCTTGCGATCGAGATCGGCAACGACGTGTGGACCGGTCATCACGTGTACATCACGGATCAGAACCACGGTTACGAAGATCCGGATGTACCGATCTCGCAGCAGTCGCAACCCGAGTCACCAGTGATCATCGGGGACGGGAGCTGGCTCGGTCACGGAACCGTGGTGTTGCCGGGTGCACGCATCGGACGACACGTCGCCGTGGGTGCGAACTCGGTCGTCTCGGGCGAGCTTCCCGATCACTGCGTGGCTGTCGGTGCGCCGGCACGGGTGATCAAGAAGTGGTCACCCGAACGCGGTTGGCAGAGAGTCTCAGACTGAGAGATCGATCGGCGCGCCGCAGGATTTCATCAAGTTGTCCGCGGCAAATGTCGAGATCTTCTCGGAAATCGGGATTCCCTCGACCTTGGTCTCAGCAAAAGGTTCGTTGATTCCGGCCCGGAGATCGTCGGCGTACGAGCGTCGATCAGCGATGTACGTCCTGTAATCGGCCAACCACAACGGGACGATTGCCCGGCCTTTCTCGTCTGCGATCGGCTGCGCAGAGATGTCGTCGACGGCACGCTCGAGGGTGTCGGTCGCCTTGTCGACGATGGTGGCGCGCTCACGAAGTGCTTCGGGACCCACTTCATTGACTTTTCGCATGTCGGCGAGCGCGATGCGCTCTTTCTTGGCGACCGCGCAGCGTGATTCCGCATACTGCTGCCAGGCGGTATCCCCGATGCGATTGACAGATTCTTTGCTGGCGAAACCGAAGGCATAGACCCACATCGCCGCGATTCCCAGGCAGACGATGAGCAGAGCCGGCTTGACGAGACGCTGGATGGAGTTCATTTCGCAGCCGATCCGCCGGGTCGGTACGACGCGGCAAGGTGCACCGTGGCACCCCCGATGCCCAGCACAAGACCCGTCGCGAAGCCCCAGGTACCGCCGTAGTCGACCCCCAAGGCATTGTCCAGACTCACACGTCCACCGCCGAGTCCCGACACCGCGATCGCGACAACGGCGAGCATCGCGCAGTACTCCCAACCTTGTCCCTCGTTGAAAATGAAAAAGCCGCTACGTCGATGGGCGACAACTATCGCGACCACCATCGTGGCCAGCACCGCGGCCGCCGCTGTGGGAACGAACAGTCCCGCAACGAGGAGGATGCCGGCGCCCATCTCGGTGAAAGCGGCCATCGCGGCTTGGACCTTCGCGTGGCGCATACCGATGGAAGAGAACCAACCGGCCGTACCCCTGCGGGATTCAGGCGATCGCCACTTGTTCGCGCCATGCAGAAAAATGCACAGACCGAGCGCCAAACGCAACAAGAGGCTGGCAACGTCGAGACGATTCATTGTCGAGACGCTAGACGCAGCGCAACTGCTAGAACAATCGTGTGTCGGAATTCCTGTCGCTCGTGTCGCGTATCACGAGGGGTCACCGGCGCAGCTTCGCCATCGCGGTCGCTGGTGCCTCCACCTACGCGATCTGCACCGTGTTGTCGGCATACGCGGTGCGGCGGGTCATCGACCAAGCGATAGCGCCTCGATTCGACAACGGAAAGGTCGGCACCGGGGCAGTCGTGACGGCGATGGTCCTGATCACCGCAATCGGCGTGGTGAGGGCTGGGGGCGTCGTGATGCGCCGCAGTTTTGCGGGCATCACCGAATGGAGAGCCGCGGGCACGATCGCCTCGTCCGTGGTCGATCGAATCTGCAGGCAGCCGGTGTGGTGGTTGCGAACCCGCACGACAGGGGACGTGATCTCACGCATGACGGTAGATGCGGAGGCGGCCGTAGCGATGCTGGCTCCCTTACCTTTCGCGTCGTCGGTGGTCGTGCTGCTCGGCTTCGCCGCGGTAGCCATGGTCTTGTCCGATCCGATTCTTGGTGCGATCGGATTGGTCGTGATCCCGCTGCTCGCCTGGGTGAATCTTCGGTATCAACGCAGGGTTGATGCGCTCTTTGCGGAAGCGCAGGATCATCTCGGGGACCTTTCATCGGCGGTTCATGAGAGTTTCGAGGCGGTCACGGTGGTCAAAGCCTTCGGCGCCGAAGAAAGAGAGGCCCGTCGTTTGTCGAGGGTCGCTGAGAGACTCCGCGACGCTCGAATCAAGACGGTTCGCTATCGGTCGCTGTTCGAGTCGCTGCTCGACCTCATCCCATCGACGGCAATCGTTGTTCTGCTTCTCGTTGGCTCGTGGCGGGTCGGTGAGGGTCGGATGACCGTCGGTGAACTCGGTGGTTTCGTCTACCTGTTCACTCTTCTTTCGTTTCCCTTGCGGATCATCGGGTACGCGCTGAGCGAACTGCCACACTCACGTGCCGGACTGTCGCATGTGGACGGTGTACTCGCCGACGCGGTGCTCCCGATGGCCGCACCCGACAAGGTCGAAGGGGTGGGGGTGGAGATTCGGGATCTCGTGGTCACACACCTCGGACAATCAGAGCCAACGCTCGTCGTCGACGATCTCCGTGTCGCCCCCGGTGAATCGATCGCGATCGTGGGTGAAACCGGTTCAGGCAAATCCACTCTTGTCGGGGTGCTGGCGGGCACCCTCGCGTTTCGCGGGTCGGTGCGCGTCGGCCGTCGAGGAGTGGCGCCCGTCTTTCAGGAGACTTTCCTTTTCGCCTCGACCTTGCGGGAGAATCTGCTCTTCGGACAGGAACGTGACGACGACGAGATCTTCGAGGCCCTGCGTGTCGCCGATGCCGATGGATTCGTCGCCGACCTCGTCGATGGGCTCTCCACGACCGTCGGCGAGCGCGGAGTCGGGCTGAGTGGTGGCCAGCGTCAGCGGCTTGCGCTGGCAAGGGCGTTGTTGGCCGACCGCGATGTCATCGTGCTCGACGACACGACGTCGGCCCTCGACCCTGAAACCGAGGCGACCGTGATGCGCAACCTCATCGGTGGCATTGGCGACACAACTCTCGTCGTCGTCGCTTCCCGACCATCGACAGTGTCTCTGCTCGGGAGTGTCGTCTTTCTGGTCGACGGCCGCGTTTTCGACCGCGGCGCACACGAAGAATTACTGGCGCGTTGTCCCCGTTATGCGGAACTCATGGAGTCGTACGAAAGCGATCGCCGTGAGCAGTGATCGTTCGTCCGGTGCCGTCAACATCATCACGCGGGGGCTCGCCCTCAGTCCGGCCTTGCGCAGGGGTCTTGGCGCAACCGTTGTTCTCGCGCTTCTCGGGACGGGCACACGTGTTGCGGTGCCGGTCCTCGTGCAACAGGTGATCGACCGAGGCTTCAGCGACGGACCCGCAGGCGGTGTCGACTACGCGCTCGTGGTGACCCTGTGCTGCACGTGCGCCCTCGTCGTCGCTTTGTCGGCTTGGTGCCTTCGGACCGCGATACGACGCCTCGGAATGCGCAGCGAAGAAGCCCTCTACGGCCTGCGTGTGAAGTTGTTCGAACACATCCATGGCCTGAGCATCGCCTACCACAACGAGGAAAAAAATGGTGCTCTCGTCGCGCGAGTGACGAGTGACATCGAGACTCTCGGGCAGTTCTTTTCTTGGGGTGCCCTTGCATGGCTGCTCGACGGCACATTGATGTTCGTCATCGCAATGATCATGCTTTCGTACGACTGGCTTCTCGCCATCGTGGCCTTCGTGGTGGCAGCGCCGCTGATGTACGGATTCCGACGCGTTCAACTGCGGCTCGTCAAGTCGTACGAAGAGGCGCGAAGAATGAACGGGGCCTATTTCGCCGAAGCCGCCGAATTCGTCAACGGCGCCGACGTGCTGGTGGCCTACGACCAGCGTGACGCGTACGCATCACGACTCATCGCGACGATGAAGGCCCGTTACCGCGCGCAGATCCGAGCCGGTGTGCTCGGCGCAATTCTCTTTCCGATCGGTGAACTGTTCTCGGTTCTCACGATCGTGGCAATTTCCGTGACTGCGATCGTCCGCGGACCCGAGGCAGGTCTCAGTCTCGGCGCAGTCGTCGGATTCATTTTCCTTACCTACCGATTCCTCGAGCCGATCGCCGAATTCACGGAAATCATCGACAACACCCAGGCGGCCGTCGCAGGTCTGTCGAGAATTCTCGAGGTCTTGGACACTCCGATAGGACCACCCGAACCACTTGCTCCACGCCCACTGCCGCACACGCGTCTGGACATACGTTTCACGCGTGTTTGGTTCGCATACCAATCGAGGTCGACGACAGACCGAGACGTCGGAGCAGAGGATCCTTTTGCCCTGCGGGATGTAACGATCGACATTCCGTTCGGCCAGCACGTCGCTGTCATCGGCTCGACCGGCTCGGGCAAGACGACCCTGGGTCGACTGGTGTCGCGACTCGTCGACCCCTCGTCGGGCACGGTCTCGATCGGTGGCGTGTCGCTGACCGACGTCTCTCGCGACGATCTGCGTTCAGTCCTGACCTTCGTTCCCCAGGAACCATTTTTGTTCGACGGAACCGTGCTCTCGAATCTGCGTTTCGTCGATTCGAATTTGAACGAAGAGAGATGTTGGGGGATCGCTCGGAGACTCGGACTCGATGAATGGCTGTCGTCCCTTTCGAACGGGTTATCGACGCCCGTGGGCGAACGAGGAAACGATCTGTCCGCAGGGGAGCGTCAACTCGTGGCTCTCTTGCGGTCGGCGATTGCCGAGCCGCGCTTGCTCGTCCTCGACGAAGCCACATCGGCCGTCGACCCGCTCATCGAGGTTCGCATCTCCCGTGCATTCGACGCGTTGTCCGAGGGTCGTACGACGATTGCAATTGCCCACAGATTGAGCACCGCCATGAGAGCCGACCGCATCCTTGTCATGGAGGACGGTCTGGTCGTCGAGGACGGAAGCCATGACCAACTTCTTGCCGTCGGAGGGCGTTACGCCTCGCTTTATGAAACATGGGTGACCTCGACGGGCGGCTGAAGTTCGAGGGTTCGAGCAGGTAGTTTCGGCAGCGTGTCGCGTCGAATGTTCCGGATAACCGTGGCGATGTTGCTGGTATCGGGCCTTGCCGGTTGCAGCGCAGGCGACGCCCAGCGGGAGGCAATCTGTGATCGCAGTGTCGCAATCGAGACCGCAGTGCTTCGCGTCGGAGCGCTGGCTCAGGAGACAAAGACGATGAATGCGGCGGTGTTGCGCAGCCAAATCGACGAGGATCTGGCCAACCTGACTGCGGCCCTCGACGTTGCTCCCGAGAGCATCGTCGGTGATCTCTCGACCGTGCTGTCGCGTCTGCGCGACCTTTACGGGGCGTTGGAGATCCTCGACTGGGACACCGCAAGATTCATCGGTGATGAACGTCTCGACGGGGCGCTTTCCACCATCGGTTCGGTCAACACGCGCAGGCATCTGGCTCGTTTGAGTGGCTACGTCATCGATGCTTGTGAGGACACATCGATCGGCGGAAGCATTCCGCCGGACACGGTTGTGGAAACGCCTCCCACGTCGACGTCGTTGCCTTCGACGGATGATCCGATCCCTTCGGATGAGAATCTGCTGACCGCGCACGTCGCGATGGGTACGGCCATAGCCGAAGCAGCCGGCGTGACCGTCACCGTCGAAGAGGCCGAGTGCCTGGGCCGAGAGGCCGACCTGGTTGCAATCCCCGACAACATCGAGGCGCCGGATTGGAAAGAGACGTGGGACGCCTCGTTTTCGCGAATCTTCCCGATGTGCGGTCTCAGCGTGCCGGATCGACGAGAACCTTGATGGCGCTCGATGGATCGTCGGCAAGCTCGGCGATCGTTTCCGGCAACTGACTCAATCCAACCGTCTTGTCGTGCAACGGGTCGACCTTGATCCTCCCGTCGGCCATGAGGTTCATCGTCTCCACGAAATCGTGATGGTTGTAAGCCAGCGACGCAACGAAGGTGACTTCCTTGATCAACCACGACTGGGGCGAGATGGTCGCGGCTCCAGACGCAAGGCCGACGAGATTCACCCGACCGCCTCGACGAACGAATTCAACGGCGCTCTGGATCGTCGGCGGAACACCGGCGCACTCGAAGACGAGATCGGCACCTTTGGCGCCGAACCGCTCGCGGGCCTCTTCCGGCGTGATTGCCTCGTCGGCTCCGACAGAGATCGCCTTGGAACGACGAAGTTCGTTGGGCTCGACGGCGATCACGCGCCCTGCACCTGCGGCGCGTGCGACCTGCAACGTGAGGAGACCGATGGGCCCACAACCCTGTATGACCACGACGTCACCGGGCATCGGAAGTGTCCGCATCACTGCGTGGTACGCAACCGTTGCCGGCTCGACGATCGACGCCTGGTCGCTCGTCAGCGATGCCTGGGTCTTGATGAGCCGCAAAGCGTCGACGGCAATCGCAGGCGCGAATGCTCCGTGTGGTGGCGCGAGAGGATCGCGTCCCAGCGCATTCAGGAACGCATAGGAGCAGTAGTTCGTGCGACCTGCAACGCAATCGGGGCAGCGGCCGCAAGCCGCAGACACGCCACAGACAACGCGGTCGCCCTCGCGCACGTTGCGAACGTCAGGAGCGACCGCAGAAACGGTCCCGGAAAACTCGTGACCGCAGATCGCCGGGTTGTAGGGATCCTTCGACAGGAATCCGTGCAGGTCGGTACCGCAGATTCCGCACGAGTCGACTTGAACGACGGCCTTGCCCGCGGTTGCCGCCGGATCGGGAAACTCGACGAATTCCATCGTGCGAAACCCGGTGATCAGTGCTGCCTTCATCGTGCGTTCTCCGTTCTCGAATTGATGGTGATTCTCTCGACGGCGGGTGCAGTCGCCCACGCCAGACCGCGACGAAGAATCTCATGAAACTCATCGAGTTCCCAAGAGCCACGATCGATCGTCGGCCACCTCATGCCGTGGAACGGTGCGTGTTTCATGTCCCAGTGACTCCGACAGTGCCCGAGGGTGAAGTAGAGAACACATCCCGACCCGAGTGGTCGACGGTACATGACGTAGCGAGGCTCGTCGGTGGGCCAGTCGGCCGTTGCGAAGCCCTGGGTGGTGCCCGTCCAGCGGGTTTCGAGCAGTGGCTCCACGGCGGACGTCATCTCACAGAGGTACAACTCGTCGTTTGCGTGGAACGTTTCGAGCCCGACGACCAGCGGGTCGCTTTCGGCACCCGGTGACACATGGACTGGATAGGGCTCGATCGCTGGGTGCGAGAGGAATCGACTCCCCAGAACCTCGCTGAAGACGGGCATCGCATCGGGTGTCTCGAAGTCGGGCCCAAAGGTGTCCGGCCCATCGATCGCCGAATTCGTGGCATGCAAGGCAAAGAGCCGACCTCCACGCGAGACCCAATCCTTGATGGCCGTCTGAGCGGCCATCGAAGGTCGCACATCGCACGTGTAGGTGATCAGAACATCGGCATCCGAAAGGAGACCGACGTTCTCGTAGTCGGACGAGACCTGCGTCCTGATTCGCTCGTCGACTGCGAGGAGCTTCAGCAACTCGAGACGAGCGAAGTCGAAGTCGTGCCACTTCCCACCGACGACGAGGACGGCGTTGATGCGACCGGTCACCGCGAAGGGGCGCTCAGAAATTGATGCGCTTGGTGTAGCCGCCGTCGATCACGAGGTTCGCACCCGTGATGAGGCTGGCGGCCGGTGATGCGAGGAAAGCAATCGCGTTTGCGATTTCGACGGGGTCGCCGAGACGCTTGACCGGCATCTTGTTCACGATCGTGTTGTAGAAGTCGGCCATGTTCTGCTTGATGACGTCCCAGTTGCCTCCCTCGAAGAAGACCGGACCGGGCGACACCATGTTGACGCGGATCCCCTTCGAAGCGAGCGACTGCGAAAGGTTCGCGGCGTACGCCACCATCGCTGCCTTCATCGGACCGAAGCTGCCGGGTCCGGCGAATTCCTCTTGTGCGGCAATGCTGCTGAGACACACGATCGAACCGCCACCGCCCGCCTCCATGACGGGAGCGAGCACTTCGGCGGCGCGGACGAGGCCGAGCACGTCGAGGTTGAGGTTCTTGACCCACTGCTCTTCGCCGCGACCCGAAGCGCCCGACATGTTGTGGACGAAGATGTCGCAGCCACCAAGTTGTTCGGCGGCTTTCGTCAGCCACGCTTTGTACGCGGCACCGTCGCCTGCATCGATGCCTTCGCCGTATGCCTTCACGCCGAGCGCAGCGATGCTCGAGACGGCTTCAGCCACGTCTCCTCGCGCGCAAATCGCGACGTCGCAACCCTCGCGCGCCAACAATTGTGCGGTGGCGAGTCCGAGACCGCGCTTGCCGCCCGTGACGATCGCCTTCTTGCCCTTCAGCCCGAGATCCATGATGCCCCCTGTGGTCGTGCGGCACCGTCGCCGCGCTTGAGAGCATAGGGTGGCGGCATGAAGCCAAGTGAAGTCGCACTCGTAACCGGGGCCGGGTCCGGCATCGGAAAAGCCACCGCAAAGATGTTCGCCGACCGGGGGTACGGGGTCGTCGTCGTCGATCTCACGGCGGAGAGCCTTGCGTGGACGGCCGCAGAAGCCGATCCGGGGCTCTACGTCGCCGTCGCAGGAAGCGTCACCGAGGAGGCGTTGAATCGTGAGGCTGTTGCCGCCGCGGTCGACACGTTCGGCCGTCTCGACGTGTCGATTCTCAATGCAGGCATCACTGGCTCGAAGCCGTGGAACGAGACGGGTGCCATCGACGCGCTTCGCCACATCCTCGACGTGAACGTCGTCGGTGTCGCCATGGGCATCAACGAAGCGGCTGCCGTCATGAAGGCGCAGGGTCACGGCGTGATCCTTCCCACCTGTTCGACATCCGGCCTGCGTGGAGATCCCGGTAACTGGGCATACAACGCCTCGAAAGCGGCGGTGATCAACCTCGTGCGCGCGGCTGCACTCGATCTCGGGCCGTTCGGTATTCGTGTCAACGGGGTCGCCCCCGGCCCGACGGAGACCGGTTTGACGGTGCGACTGAACGAGTTGCCCGAATTGAAGCAAGCAATGGTGAATCGCATACCACTTGGTCGATGGGGAAGACCGGAGGACTTGGCGGAGGTTTTCTGGTTTCTCGCATCGCCGGCCGCGTCGTTCATCACGGGCGACACGGTTTTCTGCGACGGAGGGATTTCTGCAAACGCAGGTCACTTCGCACTGCCCGAGCGTTCCCGTTGAGGATTCGGCCCCACGCTGATTGCTAGCGTGTCGCGCATGGCCGACAAGCTCATCACCAACTACGAAGACGTCACCGTCTACGGGCTCGATACCGAGACCGAAGACCTCATGCACGAACAGCAGAAGGAACTGACGTTCTGTTGGACGACGAAGGACGGCTCTCCCATGGCGTCGATTCTCAGCTACTTCCGCAAAGACGGCATTTTCTGGATGACCTCCGCCGCCCATCGCAAGCGTGTGCCCGCCATCAGGCGTGACCCACGTGTTGCGCTCGTCAT
>JBBANY010000073.1:0-1670 GCA_040401695.1 Ilumatobacteraceae bacterium | reverse complement strand
CACGTCGACCGGACAACCCATGGGAGGCGGTCGCACCGTCACCTACAAGGGAACTGCCCGTGTGCTCGACGATCGAGCCACCAAGGAATGGTTCTATCCCGCGCTCGCCGACCGTCTGTACGGCAGCAACCCCGAACGTGCGGCGGAGTTCGCCAAGATGCTCGATTCACCCGACCGCATCATCATCGAAGTCACGCCAGGTCTGCGCGTCGGCTACGACGGCGCGAAGATGGCGGCCGCCACGACGCGCTCTCGCGAGGCCGGTGTCCTGAAGAATCTCTGATCGTCGCCTACTGGGTGATGCCCAGGGCGGACATCGCCGTTTCCCGGGTGATTTTGTAGTCGGCTTTGCCGCTCGGGCTGCGGTAGACGGAGTCGACGAACACGACGTGCTTCGGGCACTTGTAGGCGGCGAGACTCTTGCGCATCTCGGACGACAGTTCCTCGGCGGTGACGGTGCTTCCCGGCGTGCGCGAGACGACGGCAACGACGGCGTTGCCGAACCGGTCGTCGGGTACTCCGACCACGGTGCAATCCGCGATTCCGGTCACCGCTCGCGCAACGACTTCGACTTCTTCCGGGTAGACCTTTTCGCCGCCGGTGTTGATGCACACCGAACCACGTCCGAGCAGATGCATCGTTCCATCCGCGTCGATGATCGCGTAGTCGCCCGGAACGGTGTAGCGGACACCGTCGACCGAGCGGAACGTGCTGGCGGACTTCTCGGGATCGCGGAAGTATCCCTGCGGAATCGGCCCCGACGCTCCGAGCACACCGACACGTCCGCTGCCACGAGGAATGATCTCCCATGTCTGATCATCGAACGTGACGACATTCGGCGGTGCAATGAAGACTGCCGTGTCGAGTGGCGCCTTGTCGGGTGTGGTCATGTCGATTCCGAACGGCCCGCCCTCACTGGCTCCGAGCATGTCGATCATGGTCGCGTTGGGCATGAAACGACGCAGCACCAATTTCTGGTCACCCGAGAGGGTCGCGCCGGAAGAGGTGATGCGCACGACGCTCGTGAGGTCGGGGATCGCCGCACCCGACGATTCGAGACCTTCGAGGTACCTGTTGACGGGCTTGGCGAATGCGTCTCCAACGAGGGAGATCTGATTGACGCGGTACTTGGCGGTGAGTTCGACGAGCTCGGCGGGGTCGAAGCGCCGGGACTTCAGCAACACCACCTTGCCTCCGAGGACGAAGCTCGACATCGCGAGAAACAGCGCGACGCCGTGCATGAGCGGCGGCGCACACAGATTCGTCGGACTCTTTCCCTCGGAGTTGAGCTGCCGTGCATACGCGCCGACTTCCTCGGTCGTCGCGGGCAGGGGCAGGCCGAGCGCCTGGTAACCGGACGAAGCGAGTGCCCCGAACAAGTCGACGTGACGCCACATGACACCCTTCGGCATGCCCGTCGTTCCGCCGGTGTACAGGAACAGCAGATCCTCGCCCGAACGACGGATGCGCTCGGCCCGCTCGGCGCTCGACACGACGGTTGCGTAGTCGAGGTGACCTTTTGTCAGGACGTGGCCCGACCCGACGTCGTTGACGCAGATCAGAGTGCGCAGGCTGGGAACCATTTCCTTCAGACCTTCGACGCGGTCGGCCAGTGACGCGTGGTAGACGAGCACCTCAGCTTCGGAATTGTTGAGAATGTAGGCCACCTC
>JBBANY010000072.1:0-11259 GCA_040401695.1 Ilumatobacteraceae bacterium | reverse complement strand
CGGCGTCGGCCACAACCTGCCGAACGCCGGGTCGATACGTTCCATCAGGCGTTTTCGGAGTCGCCCTCGGGGTGGACGTAGGAGCCCTGGATGCCCGCCAGGAAGGCGGCCGGGTCTTCTTCATCGCTCGAGTAGAAGGCCATCGGCTCGTAGTCCGGGGCCTCGATACCGAAGTTGCGGTAGACCTGCATGCCGGTTCCGGCCGGAATGAGCTTGCCGATGATGATGTTTTCCTTCAGGCCAACGAGGCTGTCGGAACGACCGTCGATCGCGGCCTCGGTGAGGACGCGGGTGGTCTCCTGGAAGGACGCGGCCGACAGCCACGACTCGGTGGCAAGTGACGCCTTGGTGATTCCCATCAGTTCGGGACGACCTTCGGCGGGACGCTTGCCCTCTTCGACCATGCGGCGATTGGTGTCGCGGAAGGTCTTCGCATCGGTGCGCTCGCCCGGGAGGAAACCCGTGTCGCCCGGCTCTTGGACGCCGATGCGACGTGTCATCTGACGAACGATGAGTTCGATGTGCTTGTCGTGGATCGACACGCCCTGGTCGCGGTACACCTTCTGCACTTCCTCGACGAGGTACACCTGCGTCTCGCGGATGCCCTTGATCTCGAGAAGTTCCTTCGGGTCGAACGGACCGTCGGTGAGCGGTTCGCCCGCCTGCGCCTCGGCACCGTCGCGGATGTTCGGCATGAGGCGGCTACCGGTCGGCAACAGCGTGAGATGTTCCTCACCCTTGTCGTCGACGACGGTGACCGGAATGCCCTTGCCTTCGTCTTCGCCGATACGAATCACGCCCGACGCGCGAGAAAGACGTGCCGACCCGCGGGGCGTACGCGCCTCGAAAAGTTCGACGACGCGCGGCAGACCGCCGGCGATGTCCTTGCCCGCGACACCACCGGTGTGGAACGTACGCATGGTCAACTGGGTACCGGGCTCACCGATCGACTGTGCCGCAATGACGCCCACTGCTTCGCCGAGTTCGATCGACTTGCCGGTGGCAAGCGAACGGCCGTAGCACAGCGCGCAGACGCCGAGTTCGGCGTCGCACGTGAGCACCGAACGCACGCGCACGCGGTTGATGCCGGCATCGTCGCGCAGAGCGACGACGTCGTCGTCCGAGAGGATGCGGTTCTTTTCGAGAACCGTGCCATCGGCGAGGGTGACATCGTTCAACAGCGCGCGACCAAAGAGCTTGGTCTCGAGGTACGCGCGCATGTTCGCGGTGTCGCGCTGCACGTTTTCGACCCACACGCCGAGCGACGTGCCGCAGTCCTGCTCACGAATGATGAGTTCCTGGGCGACGTCGACGAGACGACGAGTGAGGTAACCCGAGTCGGCGGTACGAAGAGCGGTGTCGACGAGACCCTTACGGGCACCCGGCGTTGCGATGAAGTACTCGAGAGTTTCGAGGCCTTCGCGGAAGTTGCTCTTGATCGGACGCGGAATCATGTCACCGCGGGGGTTGGCCACGAGGCCGCGCATTCCCGCGATCTGCTTCATCTGCGTCATGTTTCCGCGGGCGCCCGAACCGACCATCATTTCGATCGGGTTGAAGCGCTGCGCCTTGAACTCTTTCTCCATGGCGTTCTGCACTTCGGCCGTCGCGTCGGTCCAGATGCGCACTTCCTGCTGACGACGCTCGCCGTCGGTGATGATGCCGCGACGGAACTGGTTTTCGACCTTGTCGGCCTGCTTTTCGAATTCGTCGAGGATGGCCCGCTTGGTGGCGGGGGTCTTCACGTCTTCGATGGAAATGGTGAGGCCGGACTGCGCCGCGTAGCGGTAACAGACGTTCTTGATGTTGTCGAGCGACTGTGCGATGACGGCCTTGGGGTAGTTGTCGGCGAGACGCTCGACGATCAGACCCATTTCCTTCTTCTTCAACGGCTCGTTGATGTGGCCGAAGCGCTCGGTGTAGTCGGTGGGCAACGCCTCTTCGAACAACAAGCGGCCTGCGGTGGTGTCGATCGTGCGACGGTCACCCGTGGAGAGGGTTTCGCGGAACTTGATCGGCGTGTGCAGCGAGATCGACTTCTCGTCGAGCGCGCGGAACACCTCCCAACGGTGCTGGAACACGCGACCCGCACCCGCCGACTCGGCAACGAGTTCGGTGAGGTAGAAGCCGCCGATGATCATGTCCTGCGACGGCGTCACGATCGGACGACCCGAAGCCGGCGACAGGATGTTGTTCGCCGACAACATGAGCACGCGTGCCTCGGCCTGGGCCTCGGCCGACAGAGGCAGGTGAACCGCCATCTGGTCGCCGTCGAAGTCGGCGTTGAACGCCGTACACACGAGCGGGTGAATCTGAATCGCCTTGCCCTCGACGAGCACCGGCTCGAAGGCCTGGATGCCCAGGCGGTGCAGCGTCGGCGCGCGGTTCAGGAGAACCGGGTGCTCCTTGATGACGTCTTCGAGAACGTCCCACACCTGCGGACGACGACGCTCGACCATGCGCTTTGCCGACTTGATGTTCTGGGCGAGTTCGAGGTCGACCAGACGCTTCATCACGAACGGCTTGAACAGTTCGAGTGCCATCAACTTCGGCAGACCGCACTGGTGCAGACGCAGCGTCGGGCCGGCCACGATGACCGAACGACCCGAGTAGTCGACGCGCTTGCCGAGAAGGTTCTGACGGAAGCGGCCCTGCTTGCCCTTCAACATGTCGGAGAGCGACTTGAGCGGACGGTTGCCCGGACCGGTGACCGGACGACCGCGGCGGCCGTTGTCGAACAATGCGTCGACAGCTTCCTGCAGCATGCGCTTTTCGTTGTTGACGATGATCTCGGGAGCACCGAGGTCAAGCAGACGACGCAGACGGTTGTTGCGGTTGATCACACGGCGGTACAGGTCGTTCAGGTCGGAGGTCGCGAAACGACCACCGTCGAGTTGCACCATCGGGCGCAGTTCCGGCGGGATCACCGGAACGACGTCGAGGATCATGGCCTTCGGGTCGTTCTGACGGCGACCGTATTCATCGCGCTGGTTGAACGACGCGACGATCTTCAGACGCTTGATGGCCTTCTGACGACGCTGGGCCGACAGCGGCTTGCGACCGCCACCGGCTTCGATGGCCTCGCGCAGGCGAAGTTCCTCGACGTCGAAGTCGATGCAGTCGATGAGCGACTTGATCGCATCGGCACCGGTGCCGCCTTCGAAGTACTCGGCGTAGGGACCGAACGGATCCCGCAGGTTGCGCCACAGGACTTCGTCTTCGATGATGAGACGCGGATAGAGGCTCTTGAACTCGTCCCACGTGCGCTTCTCGAGATCGATGTCGGCCTCGAAGCGCTCGCGCATGGACTGAACGTCCTTGTCGATCGCCTTCTGGCGTGCCTTCACGTCGCTGTCCTTGGCACCCTCTTTTTCGAGAGCCTTCAGCTCGGCCTCGCCGTCCTTCAGACGACGAGCGAGCGCGAGCTCCATGTCCTTGCGGATGCTGTCGAGGGTTTCGAGGTAGCCCTTCTCGAGTTCGGGAAGATCGGCGTGACGACGCTCGTCGTCGACCTTGGTGACGAGGCTGGCAGCGAAGTAGATGACCTTCTCGAGCTGCTTGGCCTTCAGTTCTTCCTTCGGCTCGATGCCGCCGAGGAGATAGGCCAGCCAGCTGCGCGTGCCGCGCAGGTACCAAATGTGCACGACGGGTGCGGCCAATTCGATGTGGCCCATGCGCTCGCGGCGCACCTTCGAGCGCGTGACTTCGACGCCACAGCGTTCACAGATGATGCCCTTGAAGCGCACGCGCTTGTACTTGCCGCAGTAGCACTCCCAGTCGCGGGTTGGTCCGAAGATCTTCTCGCAGAAGAGGCCGTCCTTCTCGGGACGCAGCGTGCGGTAGTTGATGGTCTCGGGCTTCTTCACCTCGCCCTTGGACCACAGGCGAATCTGGTCAGCGGTCGCAAGACCGATGCGCAGTTGATCGAACATGTTGACGTCAAGCATGTGTGTTCCGTTTCTTTCGATCTCGTGGTCCGGTTATCAGAAGGCGCGCTCGCGACGACGCTCGCGGTCGTCATCGTCGGATCCGCGCTCGGGGCGGCTGATGTCGATGCCGAGGGCTTCGGTCGCGCGGAAGACGTCGTCATCGATGTCTTGCATCTCGATCTCGGAGCCGTCGGACGACAGCACCTCGACGTCGAGGCAGAGCGCCTGCATTTCCTTCATGAGAACCTTGAACGATTCGGGGATACCCGGCTCGGGGATGTTCTCGCCCTTGACGATTGCTTCGTACACCTTCACGCGGCCGAGCACGTCGTCCGACTTGATGGTGAGAAGTTCCTGCAAGCAGTACGCGGCGCCGTACGCCTCGAGTGCCCACACTTCCATTTCACCGAAGCGCTGGCCACCGAATTGCGCCTTGCCACCGAGCGGCTGCTGGGTGATCATCGAGTACGGACCCGTCGACCGTGCGTGGATCTTGTCGTCGACGAGGTGCGACAGCTTCAGGATGTACATGTAGCCGACCGTGATCGGGTTGTCGTAACGCTCGCCCGTGCGACCGTTGCGCAACCACGCCTTGCCGGTCGGCTGGATGAGACGCTGTCCGTCCACGCCGTCGGGGTTGAGGTTCGTGAGGATGTTCTGAATGGTCGGGTGCTTGCCCGCGGCCTCGGCTTCGTCCCAGTGCGCACCGTCGAAGACGGGCGTGGCGATGAAGCGTGCAGGCGGCGTTCCGGGACGGGTCTTGACTTCCGTGCCGCGCATTCCCTGACCGACCGGCTGGTTCGTTGCCGGGTCGACCCAGCCCCAACGTGCGCAGTAACCGAGGTGCGCTTCGAGCACCTGGCCGACGTTCATGCGTGAGGGCACGCCGAGCGGGTTCAGAATGATGTCGACGGGCGTGCCGTCTTCGAGGTACGGCATGTCTTCGACGGGCAGGATCTTCGAGATGACGCCCTTGTTGCCGTGGCGACCGGCGAGCTTGTCGCCCACCGAGATCTTGCGCTTCTGGGCGACGTAGACACGGACCAATTGGTTGACACCCGGCGGAAGTTCGTCACCGTTCTCGCGCGAGAACACCTTGACGTCGATGACCTTGCCGGATTCACCGTGGGGCACCTTGAGGCTCGTGTCGCGAACCTCGCGGGCCTTTTCACCGAAGATGGCGCGCAGCAGGCGCTCTTCGGGGGTGAGCTCGGTTTCGCCCTTCGGGGTGACCTTGCCGACGAGAACGTCGCCGGGGCCGACTTCGGCGCCGACGCGGATGATTCCACGGTCGTCGAGGTCGCGGAGGATGTCGTCGGACAGGTTCGGAATGTCACGCGAGATTTCCTCGGCACCCAACTTGGTGTCGCGTGCATCGACTTCGTGCTCGTGGATGTGGATCGACGTGAGAACGTCGTCTTTCACCAGACGCTCGGAGAGGATGATTGCGTCTTCGAAGTTGTAGCCCTCCCACGGCATCAGCGCGACGAGCAGGTTCTTGCCGAGTGCGAGTTCGCCGAGGTCGGTCGAAGGACCGTCGACGAGCAAGTCACCCTTCTTCACCTTTTCGCCCTCGCGGACGCGGATGACCTGGTTGATGCAGGTGTCCTGGTTCGAGCGACGGAACTTGGCGAGGTTGTACTTCTTCTTGCCGAGCTTGTCGTACTGCACGGTGAGACCGCGACCGTTCACTTCGGTGACGGTTCCGTCGTCGAGTGCGAGCAGAAGGTCGGCGCCGTCACGTGCGGCGCGGGCCTCGATGCCCGTGCCGATGTAGGGCGCCTCGGCGCGCACCAGCGGAACGGCCTGACGCTGCATGTTCGCACCCATGAGTGCGCGGTTTGCGTCGTCGTGTTCGAGGAACGGAATGAGTGCGGTCGCGACAGAAACGATCTGCTTGGGAGAGACGTCCATGTAGTCGACCTCGGCGCCCGGCACGAAGCCGATGTCGGTGGTCGCACCGAAGAACGACTCGGCTTCGAGCATCTTGCGAAGGTCTTCGAGGCTGGCTGCCTGCGGCGAACGACGCACGAGAACGCGCTCATCCTTGAACGTGCCGTCGGCGTTGAGCGGCGTGTTGGCCTGGGCGACGACGTAGTTCTCTTCTTCGTCGGCGGCCATGTACACGATCTCGTCGGTGACGCGACCGTTCACGACCTTGCGGTACGGGCTTTCGATGAAACCGAACTCGTTCACGCGCGCGAACGTGCTGAGCGCACCGATCAGACCGATGTTCGGGCCTTCCGGTGTTTCGATCGGGCACATGCGGCCGTAGTGCGAGAAGTGGACGTCGCGGACTTCGAATCCGGCGCGCTCGCGGCTGAGACCACCGGGTCCGAGTGCCGACAAACGACGACGGTGCGTGAGACCTGACAGCGGGTTCACCTGGTCCATGAACTGCGACAACTGCGAGGTTCCGAAGAACTCTTTGATTGCCGCCACGACCGGACGAATGTTGATGAGCGTCTGGGGTGTGATCGCCTCGGCATCTTGCGTCGTCATGCGCTCGCGCACGACGCGCTCCATGCGCGACAAACCGATACGCACCTGGTTCTGGATGAGCTCGCCCACCGAACGGATGCGGCGGTTCGCGAAGTGGTCCTGGTCGTCGAGGCGGTAGCCCGGCTCTTGCTTGACGAGGTGCAGCATGTACGAGATGGTCGCGAGAACTTCGCAGCGCGACAGCACCGGCTGGTCGTCGGCGGGAAGGTCGAGCTGGTCGTCGGAAAGGTTGAAGATCGTCTTGATCTTCTGCAGTTCGGCGCCGAGCTTGCGGTTCAGCTTGTAACGGCCGACGCGCGACAGGTCGTAACGACGTGACTCGAAGAACGCGTTCTCGAAATATGCGCGCGCGGACTCGAGCGTCGGCGGCTCACCGGGACGTGCGCGCTTGTAGATCTCGACCAGCGCTTCGTCGCGGGTGGGCGCAATGTGGCGTTCCTTTTCCCACTGGCCCTCGAGGAAGTCGAAGTAGTTGACGAAGCGGTCGAGGAAACCCGGGAAGTGTTCTTCGTCGTAACCGAGTGCGCGCAACAACGTGAAGACGCCGAGGCGACGCTTGCGCGCAACGCGCGTGCCTGCCGTGACGTCCTTGCCCGGCTTTTGTTCGACGTCGAATTCCAGCCACTCACCGCGGTACGGGTGGATGGTGCCCTTCACCAACTGGTGCTTCGAGAGGTTGCGCAGACGGAACCGCTCGCCCGGTTCGAAGATGACGCCCGGCGAACGAACGAGCTGCGACACGACGACGCGCTCGGTGCCGTTGATGATGAACGTGCCCTTGTCGGTCATCTTCGGGAAGTCGCCCATGAAGACGACCTGTTCCTTGATTTCACCTGTGTCGGCGCGAAGGAAGCGCGCACGCACGAAGATCGACGACGAGTACGACATGTCGCGCTCGCGGCACTCTTCCATCGAGAACTTCGGCGGCGGACAGAGATCTTCGTCGGTCGGGTCGAACTCGAGTTCGAGTTTCATGTTGCCGCTGAAGTCGCTGATGGGAGAGATGTCCGAGAACGCCTCGGCCAAACCCTGGCGCATGAACCACTCGAAGCTCTCGCGCTGAATCGCGATGAGATCGGGCAACTCAATGGGCTCGCTCAGATTGGCGAAGGAATACCGGTCGCGGGACAGCGGGCGTGAGGTCACAATTGACTCCTGGAGGCGAGCACGGGCAGGGGCGTGCAGGGACCCCAAAGACTCATGGAGAGGCAAAGGGGGCAACGCACGGCAACCGACAAGGCTACCGCTGGACCCCCAAAAGCAACTACGGGACGCGAAAAGACAGACCCCCACCGTCGGGGTCCGCCCAAGTGGGGTGAAAGGTAAGCCTGCCCTCCCCCCGTGTCAAGCATTCGGGGGTCAGAAATGACAAAGACCCCGGGGTCTCCCCCGGGGTCTCGTCTACTCCGCCCGGCGAATGCCGGAGATCGTGAGCTTGTGACTACTTGACTTCGACCTTGTCCTAGGTCGCGTCTTACTTGACTTCGACCTTGTCCTAGGTCGCGTCTTACTTGACTTCGACCTTGGCGCCGGCCTCTTCGAGCTTGGCCTTGGCCTTGGCGGCGTCGTCCTTCGAGGCCTTCTCGAGGACGGGCTTCGGCGCGCCGTCGACGAGGTCCTTGGCTTCCTTCAGGCCCAGGTTGGTGAGCTCGCGCACGACCTTGATGACCTGGATCTTCTGGGCGCCACCATCGGCGAGGATGACGTCGAATTCGTCCTTCTCTTCTTCGGCAGCTGCGCCACCACCGGCCGGCGCACCGGCAACGGCGGCAACCGCCACGGGGGCGGCTGCGGTGACACCGAAGCGCTCTTCGAACGCGTCGAGCAGTTCCTTCAGTTCGATAACGGTGAGGGCCGAGATGCCGTCGAGGATTTCTTCTTTGCTGAGAGCCATTGCTCTGTCTCCTTTGTGAGTTCTTTCTTGAAAGTTCTTGGATTTGGATTTGCGGGGAAGCTGCTAGGCAGCTTCCATTTTCTGGAACCTGCTACGCAGCTTCCTTCTGATCGATGAGTGCCTTGAGGCCGTAGGCCATGTTGCGCGGGAGCGCCTGCAAGAGACCCGCCGTCTTGACGAGCGGAGCCTGCAGTGCACCGGCGAACTGGGCCAGAAGCACCTCGCGCGAGGGCAGATCTGCGAGAACGTCGAGATCACGCTTGGTCATCGTGGTCGAGCCAATGACGCCGCCCTTCACGATGAGGAGCGGGTTCGCCTTTGCTTGATCACGCAGGGCCTTTGCTGCTGCTGCCGCATCGCCTTGCACGAATGCAATTGCGGTCGGACCGGTGAGGAACTGTTCGAGTCCCTCGAAGCCGGCCTCGCGCACTGCGAAGCGGGCCAAGGTGTTCTTGTACACCTTGAATTCCGCACCGGCATTGCGCAGTTCACGACGCAACGAGGCGAGGGCAGTCACGGACATACCGCGGTACTCGGCCACGATGGCAGCGTCTGCCGCCTCGAGCTTGCCGCGTACCTCGGCGACCACCGCCGCTTTTTCCTCACGGATTGCTGTTGAAGTCATGTCACCTCCTTCGTGTTCGCTTGGTCGGAGCGCTCGCTTGCACGAACGCTGCAACGACCCGCGTTGACGTCACTGCGTGACGCACACGAAGGGCCATCTCAGGGTCCGCCTCATCTGGTGGGAAATCCATTATCCGAACCGGCGAACCGGTGCGGGCCAGAGGTCTTCGGCGAGAGAACCGAATGGTTTATGTAGAACGGGAACGCTACTGCCGTGCCGGCAGCAATCACACCGTCTCAGGCTTGAGGCGGTTGGTGTCGATCTTGATGCCCGGGCCCATCGTCGAGGCGATGCTGACCTTGCGGAGGTACTTGCCCTTGGCCGCGGCCGGCTTGGCGCGCTGGATTTCGTCGAGAACCGCGAGCAGGTTGGTCGTCAGGTCGGCCGCCGAGAAGCTGGCCTTGCCGATCGGGACGTGCACGTTGCCGTAGCGGTCGGTGCGGTACTCAACCTTGCCGCCCTTGAACTCGCCCACCGCGCGGGCGACGTCCTGGGTCACCGTGCCGGTCTTGGGGTTCGGCATGAGACCGCGCGGGCCGAGCACACGACCGAGGCGACCGACGAGGGGCATGAGGTCGGGCGTGGCGATCGCGAGATCGAAGTCCATGTTGCCCTTTTCGATTTCTGCTGCGAGGTCATCGGAACCGACGAGGTCGGCGCCTGCATCGCGGGCTGCCTGGGCGGCCTCGCCGTTTGCGAACACTGCGATGCGCACGGTCTTGCCCGTACCCGACGGCAGCGCAACCGTGCCACGAATCATTTGGTCGGCCTTGCGCGGGTCGACGCCGAGGCGGACCGCAACTTCGACACTTTCGTCGAACTTCGCCGTTGCACACTTCTTCACGATCTCCGTCGCTTCGGCGGGCGTGTAGAGCGCTTCGCGATCGTACGACGCGACGGCGGCCTTGTATTTCTTGCCTGAACTTGCTGTGAGTGCCATGACATTCCTTTCGCGATCACCGTGTGGTGATCATCTCCCTCATGTGTCGGCATTCGCCGGGCGAGGTCCTCCCGGTCGTGCCGTATTCAACTCGAACTTGTCAGACGACTTTCAGACCCATCGAACGGGCGGTGCCGCGAACCTGCTGCTTGGCAGCCTCGAGGTCGTAGGCGTTCAAGTCGGGCATCTTGATCTTTGCGACTTCTTCGATGTCGGCCTCGGTGACCGAACCGGCGACTGCCTTGCCCGGCGTCGACGAAGCCTTTTCCAGACCGGCCTTCTGGCGCAGCAGCACCGGTGTCGGCGGGGTCTTCAAGATGAAGGTGAACGAGCGATCTTCGAAGATGCTGATCTCGACCGGGATGATGGTGCCGGCCTGGGCCTCGGTCGCAGCGTTGTACTGCTTGACGAAGTCCATGATGGCGATGCCGTGTGGTCCGAGTGCGGTACCCACGGGCGGTGCCGGGGTGGCCTTGCCGGCCGGGATTTGGATCTTGACGATCGCTGCGAGCTTCTTTTTTGCCATGACGAGTTCCTTGTCGGCTTTCTATCGAGGGATCAGAGCTTTGACACTCTTAGAGTTTTGCAACCTGGCTGAAGTCCATTTCGACCACCGTTTCGCGGCCGAAGATGTTGACGAGGACCTTCAACTTCATGTGATCGACGTTGATGTCGTCGATCGTGCCGGTGAAGTCGGCGAACGGGCCTTCCTTCACGCGAACGCTCTCGCCGACCTCGTATTCGAGTTTCGGGGTCTTGCGCTTCGGGGCGGCCTTGCCGTCGCCCTTGGCGGACAGGAAGGTTTCGACCTCGCGGCGCGACAGCGGCGTGGGCTTCTGGCCCTTGTGGCTCTGGCCGACGAAACCGGTGACGCCCGGGGTGTTGCGAATACAGAACCAGGACTCGTCGTTCATCTCGCAACGCACCAGCAGGTAGCCGGGGAACACCTTGCGCTGGACGATCTGCTTCTGGCCCTTCTTGAACTCGACCGCGTCTTCCATTGGAATGACGACTTCGTAGATGCGGTCGTCCATGTTCATCGACTGAATACGGGTGTTGAGGTTCAGTTGAACTTTCTTTTCGTAACCCGACTGCGTGTGAACGACGTACCACTGGCCGGGACGCGAGTACGGCGAGTCGACTTCGACTTCTTCGGACTCGTCGCCATCGACGATCTCGTCGGTGGTCGTGAGGTCGAAGCTGGCGTCGGGCGTCGTGGTGTCTTCGACGTCGTTCGACTCGGTGGTCGAGCTGCCGCCCATGTTGAGGAGGAAGTTGTCGCTCATCGCCGCATCAGTCCTTGTACAACCAGTTGGCGAAGAAGCCGAAGGCCGAATCGAGGCCACCGACGATCGCAGTGAAAACGACA
>JBBANY010000071.1:0-11309 GCA_040401695.1 Ilumatobacteraceae bacterium | reverse complement strand
CACACGGTTCGCGCAGCAATTCTGAGAGCCCGGAGCACAGTGAGAGACCCCAGACCGGCGAGAGATTGGTGAGCGTGGCGCGGGTGAGGTCGAGGCGGTCCGTCTTGGCCTTCGGTGTGGTGCGTTCGTGGGGCAGCACCCCGCCCGCTCCTTCGTCGACGACTTCGAGGGCGCCGAGAACGCCGACGGTGCTGCGCTTGCGACCTGCATCGTCGGTGAAGGTCATGCGGTAGAGCGTGAACGTCGGCGCATTGTCGATGACGAGGGATCCTTCGGCACGCCACGTTTCCAGCTCGCGGGCTGCCTTGTCGTAGCGGCCCGGGCCGTCTTCTTCGAGGGGAACATCGACATGGACGATGTTGCGCGGATGGCGGGCTGCATAGGCGGCGCGGTCGTCGGCGCTCAGAACGTCGTAGGGCGGGGCTGAGAGATCCCACAAGCCGGTGTCTGCGTCGCGGTAACGCAACGCTGGAAAGGGTTCGAAACGAGGCACACTCTCAGGGTGGCAGATGCACAGGCACGGGGCAAAACGTCCGCACCGGTGGGGGTCGTGTTCAGCGACCTCGACGGGGTGATTTGGCGCACCCATTCGGCCATCGAGGGTTCCGCCGAGGCCGTCGGGCGTTTGCAGGCCGCGGGTTGGCGCGTCGTGTTCGTGACCAACAACGGATCGGCAACGCCCGCCGAACAGGAAGCCAAGTTGGCGAGTTTCGGTATCGAAGCCAAGGGTGACGTCATCACGAGTGCGATGGCTGCAACCCTGCTGGTTCAACCCGGCGAGCGCGCGTTGGTGTGTGCGGGCCCGGGCGTGCTCGAGGCGATGCGCAACCACGGAGTTGAGGTGCTCGACGTGCATGACGTTCTCGAAGACGACGTACACAGCCGAGTCGGTGCGGCGCCCGATGTCGACGTCGTCGTGGTCGCGTTTCACAAATCGTTCGGGTTCGACACACTGCGCATCGGGACCGAATGCATGCTGAAAGGTGCGCGTCTCGTCGGGACCAATGACGATGCGACGTATCCGACCGCCGAAGGAGCATGGCCCGGTGGCGGCTCGATGCTTGCGGCGTTCGCCTACGCAGGGAGTCAGCGTCCGATCGTTGCGGGCAAGCCTTTCGAGCCGATGGCCGAGCTCGCACGTCGCCTCGTGCCGCGAGTCGAAGGTCGCGTCGAAGTCATGGTGGGCGACAGGCCGAGCACCGATGGCGCGTTCGCAGCTGCCCTCGGCGTGCCGTACGCACAAGTTTGGTCGGGGGTTCTGGCGCCGTGCAGCGGACCCGTCGACGGGGTGCGTTTCGACATGACGGGCGAGAACTTCGCCGAGATCGCCGGCCGTCTGCTGGGGAACTGATGGCGGCACGGCGCGCGTTGCGCGAGGAACTGGTGCGTAGACACCTTCTCGATGCGCACGACGTGGATGCCGCCCTCGCGGCCAACCGCGTGCGTGTGAACGGAGCCGTCGTGTCGAACCCGGCGAGCCTCGTCGCTGCCGCGGATGCGGTGAGCGTCATTGACGAGCCATCTCGCTGGGTTTCGCGGGGTGGGGGGAAATTGGACGGAGCTCTGTCCGACTTCGGTTTGGCCGTCGAGGGCAGGTTCTGTCTCGACGCGGGTTCGTCCACGGGGGGCTTCACCGATTGCCTGCTGCAACGCGGAGCCGCGCACGTCATCGCAGTCGACGTGGGTCGTGGGCAGCTTCATCACCGTCTGCTCTCCGACGATCGCGTCACGAGTTGGGAATCGCGCAACATCCTCGACGTGAGCCGCACGGACATCGCGCTCATCGACGGCTACGCAGACGCAACGGTGGTGGTCGTCGCCGATCTCAGTTTCACGTCGTCGGCGCGCGTCGCCGGGCACCTCGTCGAGCTGTCCGGTGCCGGCGGCGAGATCGTGGTGATGGTCAAGCCCCAGTTCGAGGCCCCACGTGACGAAGTCCCCGAGGGCGGTGTCGTGCGCGACCCGGTCGTCCATGCGCGGGCCGTGGCGGCCGTGGTCGGAGCCCTCGAGGCGGCCGGTGCAGAGGTTCGCGGGACGGCTGAATCGCGCGTTCCCGGCGCGGATGGGAACCGGGAGTTCTTTGTGTGGGCGACGCGGCGCACCCATCGGACACAATGAGGGGTATGACGGTGCCAGGCGAAATCACATCACTCGGCCTCGTCGTCAACCCCGAGCGCGACGATGCCGCGGCGGCGGCGTCTGCGGTGCGGGCGTGGGCTGCAACCAATGGTGTCGTGGTGGTCGAGCCGAAACCCGCCGACGATGGCGCCTTTGCCGCGGTCGATCTCGTCGTGTCCCTCGGTGGCGACGGCACCGTTTTGCGTGCGGTGCAGATAATCGGCGATGCGACGGCACCCGTGTTGGGTGTCAACTGCGGCACGCTTGGGTATCTGACCACGATCGAGCCCGACGAAGTGATCGATGTCCTCGACGAGGTGCGGCGCGGGTCGATGCCGCGTGGAGGATCGGTCGACGAACGCATGTTGCTGCGCGTGGCCGTGACGACCTCCGACGGTGTCGCGCACACACTGCGCGGGCTGAACGAAATGGTCGTCGAAAAAGTGGAATCCGGGCACACGGTGCGACTCGAGGTCGCCATCGACGACGACCACTTCGCCACGTATTCGGCCGACGGTCTGATCGTCGCCACTCCGACCGGATCCACCGCGTATTCGTTGTCGGCAAGGGGACCGGTCGTTTCGCCCGCCCACAGGGCGCTTGTCGTGACGCCGGTGTCTCCGCACATGTTGTTCGATCGCGCCCTCGTGCTCGACCCGCGCCAGACCGTTCGCGTGACGGTGCGCGGCCACCGCGGTGTCAGCTTGGCCGTCGACGGACTGCGCTTTGTCGAACTGAATCCCGGCGATGTGGTCGAGGTGACCGCCGACCCGCACGTGGCGCGATTCCTGCAGGTGGGCAAGCGCGGGTTCCACCAGATTCTGCGCGACAAGTTCGGTTTGGGAGACGACTAGTGCTCACCGAGTTGCACATTCGCAATCTCGGTGTCATCGACTCGGTCACTCTTCAGTTCGGTCAGGGCTTCACCGCGTTCACCGGCGAAACCGGTGCAGGCAAGACGATGATCATCGAGGCGATCAACCTGCTCGTCGGGGGACGTGCCGATGCCGGAATGGTGCGCCACGGCTGCGACGAAGCCCGTGTGGACGGCCGGTTCATCGACCCGACCACCGACGACGAGGTGATTTTGTCCCGTGTCATTCCCTCTGATGGTCGATCGCGGGCCTACATCGACGGCGCGCCCGCGACGGTCGGCGCTCTTGCCGAGGTGGGTGCGCGGTTGGTCGACCTGCACGGCCAGCATGCCCACCAAAGTCTTCTCGGCGAGCGAGCCCAACGTGCCGCGCTCGATGCGTTCGGAAACGTCGATCTCTCGGCGATCGTGGCCGCAAAGGAAGAACTGTCCGATATCGATTCTGCGCTCGGCGCACTGGGCGGTGACGAACAGTCGCGTAACCGCGAGATCGACCTGTTGCGCTTCCAGGTTCGGGAAATCGACGAAGCGCGCATCGAGTTGGCCGACGAGGACGAACGCCTCCGACGAGAGGAAGACGCGTTGGGTGACGTGACGGCGAACCGCGAAGCGCTCGCGGCCGTTCATTCACTGCTCGGCGACGAGGGCGCAGCCGGCGATCTCGTCGGCAAGGCCCTCGCTGTGGTTGCCACACGCGCGGTTGCCGAGCCGGTCGCGGCACGTCTCGCGGCACTGGTTGCCGAGGTGCGTGATTTGGCTGCCGAGGCGAGGGGTCTTGCCGAGGGTCTGGAAGACGACCCCGAGCGCCTGGCTGAGATTGGCGAGCGCCGCCGGCTGCTGCGTGATCTGTGCCGCAAGTACGGGCCCGACCTGGCTGACGTGGTGCGCTTCGGGGGAGAGGCCGCGGTGCGGTTGGCGGAACTCGAGTCCCACGGGGAAACCGTGGCGGCCCTGACGTCGCGGCGCGCCGACGTGCTGCAACAACTGGCAGCAGCCCAAAAGACGGTCGCGGCGGCCCGACGCAAGGCCGCCCCGAAGCTGGCGAAGGCCGTCGAAACCCGCCTGCGCGACCTGGCCCTGCCCCACGCCGAGATCCGCATCGAGGTTCCCGAATCCGCGTCCGACCCGGCGGGTGACGGTGTGTGTTTCCTGATCGCGGCCAACCCCGGCAATCCTCCCGCACCGCTGGCCAAGGTTGCGTCGGGAGGCGAGTTGGCGCGCGTCATGCTCGCCCTGCGTCTCGTTCTCACCCAGGCGCCACCAACCCTCGTCTTCGACGAAGTCGATGCCGGCATCGGCGGCAGTGCCGCTGTCGCAGTTGGTGACGCTCTGCGCGACGTGTCGCGCAACCACCAGGTTTTCGTCGTCACCCACCTTGCGCAGGTCGCCGCGAGGGCCAACGTGCAGGTGGGGATTGCAAAGTCGGTGAAGCAAAAAGAGACGTTCGTACGGGCGGGGGTCCTCGAGGGCGATGCCCGCGTCGAGGAAGTTGCCCGGATGTTGTCGGGAGGACAGGCCAAGGCATCGGCGCTGCAGACCGCCCGCGACATGCTGGCCGTCTGAAGGCGCAGCCGATCGGTGCCTCGATCCGGCGCCGTGATCGGATTGTGAAGGCCGGTTTCCTATGGCGGCCCGTCACGGTGGTACTCTGAAATCCCGTCGTGCTCATGCAGTGGCGCTGACGGGAGGTTCACATGCCGAAGCACATTTTCGTTACCGGTGGGGTAGCGAGTTCGCTCGGCAAAGGTCTGACCGCTTCGTCGCTTGGCCGTCTGCTCAAGATGCGCGGTTTGCGCGTGACGATGCAAAAGCTCGATCCGTACATCAACGTCGATCCTGGCACGATGAACCCCTTCGAACACGGTGAAGTGTTCGTCACCGACGACGGCGGCGAAACCGATCTCGATCTCGGGCACTACGAGCGTTTCATCGACGAGAACCTGTCGCGCGCCTCGAATGCCACGACCGGTTCGATCTACCAGGCAGTGCTGGCCGCCGAACGACGGGGTGACTACCTGGGCAAGACGGTCCAGGTCATTCCCCACATCACCGACGAGATCAAGCGCCGTATCCACCGGGTGTCGACCGACGACGTCGACGTGGTCATCACCGAGGTCGGCGGCACCGTCGGCGACATCGAAATCCTGCCGTTTCTCGAGGCGATTCGGCAGTTCCGCAACCAGGCCGGTCGCGACAACGTCTGCTACATCCACGTCACGCTCGTGCCATTCATCGGCCCGAGCGGAGAGCAAAAGACCAAGCCGACCCAGCACAGCGTCACCGAACTGCGTAGCCGCGGCATCCAGCCCGATGTCATCGTCGCGCGCAGTGAAGAGCCGATCAGCCAGAGCCTGAAGCGCAAGATCTCGAACCAGTGTGACGTCCCCGAGGCGAACGTCATCAATGCTGCCGACGCTCGCAACATCTACGAGTTGCCGCTCATCATGCACGAGGAAGGACTCGACACCGTGGTGTGCGAGACGTTGCGTCTCGATTCGACGATCGACCTGACGCCGTGGCAGTCGTTCGTCCAGCGTGTCGAGGATTCGACGACGCCGGTGCGCATCGGTTTGATCGGAAAATACGTCGATCTTCAGGACGCGTATCTGTCGGTGGTCGAGAGTCTGAAGCACGCGGGCTTCCACCACGGAGCGAAAATCGAGATCGACTGGATCCAGGCCGAGGAAGTCGAAGGTCTCCTCGCATCGGGTCGTTTGTCGCATCTCGACGGCATCGTGATTCCCGGCGGGTTCGGCCCCCGTGGCATCGAAGGAAAGATCGCTGCGGCCGAGTTTGCGCGTGTGAACAAGGTGCCGTGTCTCGGCTTGTGTCTCGGTATGCAGGTGATGACGATCGAATACGCGCGCAACGTTCTCGGCTTGTCCAGCGCGAACTCGACGGAGTTCGATCCTGCAACGACGCATCCCGTCATCGACTTGATGCACGACCAGCGCGATGTGAGCGACAAGGGCGGCACGATGCGTCTCGGTGCGTACTACGCGGTGTTGACTCCGGGTTCGAAAGTGGCCGAGGCGTACGGCGAGCCCGTCGTGAGTGAACGTCACCGTCACCGCTACGAGTTCAATTCGGCCTATCGCACCCGCTTCGAGGAGAACGGGTTCTTGTGCAGTGGCACCTCGCCCGACCGCCGGCTGGTGGAGTTCATCGAAGCCGTTGATCATCCGTACTGGGTCGGAACACAGGCCCACCCCGAGTTCAAGAGTCGCCCCGACAGGGCCCATCCTTTGTTCGTGGGCCTCATTGGCGCGTCGCTCGCCAATCGCGCGGCTGCCGGCCGCCGCACGTCGAACGCCTGAGCCGGGCGGGTCGATGTTCCGGTCCCGCCGTCGCCGCGCCGTTCACGAGTGGGCGGTGTGGGCGCTGGTCGAGGACCATCTCGAGTCGCCAACGGGCGAAGAGTTCGTGCGCACCTATGTCGACTCGCCCGGTGCCGTCGGTGTCGTGGTACTCGACGTTCCGTCGTTTGCGGATCTGCGCGGTCGCGATTCAGCGACGGTGAACACGGTGCTGGTCAGCCAGTACCGCGCGGCGTTCGGTGAAGTGATGTGGGAGATACCTGCGGGCATGCGCGACATCGACGGCGAGCCTGCGGAGACGACGGCGCGACGTGAACTGGCCGAAGAAGCGGGTCTGGTTGCCGAACACTGGACGTACCTCGGGACGATGGCCTCGGCGCCGGGAATCACCAATTCGACCGTCGAGATCTTCGCCTGCTGCGGACTCTCGGACGTTGCCGTCGAGCGACACGGCCCGGAAGAAGACCACATGGAAGTGCGGCGCCTCAGCCTTGCCGCCGCCCTCGAAGAGTGCCGCCGTGGTCACATCACCGACTCGAAGACGATCGTCGGCCTGCAGTGGGTAGCAGAATTGCGCTGAATGGAACCGTCCGTCGAGGCATCCCCTGAGATCGAGGAGTTTCTCGATTGGTTGGTGGTCGAACGTGGTCGGGCAAACAACACCATCGATGCGTACCGTCGTGACCTCGTTCAGTACGACGCGTGGTTGCAGTCGCAGGGAACCGAACCCGCAGAGGCGTCCGTTTCCGACATCGAACGGTTCCTCGCGGAGCGAGCCACGGCGGGGGCGGCAAAGTCGTCGATGGCACGACAGTTCTCGTCGATTCGGATGCTTCATCGGTTCATGGTGGAGGAGGGTTTCAGGCGCGACGACCCGGCCGGGCTCGCCGAGGGGGTATCGAAACCCGCCGGAATTCCCAAGCCGCTGTCGGAAGACGAAGTGACGAGTCTCATCGCGTCGGTGTCGGGCGACGAGCCGCGCGACATGCGTGATCGTGCCTTGCTCGAGTTTCTCTATGCGACGGGAGCGCGCGTGTCGGAGGTGTGTGGCCTGAATCTCGCCGACCTCGACATGGAGGCTTCGCTCGTGCGCCTGTTCGGCAAGGGATCCAAAGAGCGGGTCGTGCCCTTCGGATCGGTTGCCCATCAGGCGCTCGAAACGTGGTTGTCGTCCGGACGCTCCGCGATGGAACCCCTGCGCTGGCGCAAGAAGGACGACTCGTATGCGGTCTTCCTCGGCGGACGTGGAACGCGACTCAGTCGGCAAGTCGCATTCCAGGTGGTTCGCGACGCCGGACTGCGTGCCGGTATCGACCGCGAGGTGTCACCCCATGCTCTGCGTCACACCTGTGCAACCCATCTTCTCGACCACGGTGCCGATCTGCGAATCGTGCAGGAGATGTTGGGCCACGCATCGATCACGACGACACAGGTGTACACCCGCGTCTCGCAGGAGCGTTTGTGGCAGGTGTATGACGAGGCGCATCCACGGGCGCGGCGCACGAGGAAGTCCGCGTGACGCGGCCGCGATTCGCTCACCTCGTTGCGCGTTTCCGTGAAATGGACGAGCCCGTGAAGACCGAGGAATCGGATGCGGCCTTTGCCGCTGCCGTACTTCGTCCCGACGAACTCGCACTCTGGATGCGCATGGACCCACGGGACCGGCGCCATGCAGTCGCTGTGACCAAACGTTTCGTCGGTGCGTGTCCTGGGGCGGTGCGCGAGGAAGTCGCGGGTGCGTTGATGCACGACATCGGCAAGTCGCAGGTTTCGATGGGTCGAGTGGCCCGCAGCGTTGCAACCATCGTCGCGTTGACGCCCGCCATGCGTCGGTACCGCGACCATGAGCGCATCGGCGCGGAGATGTTGCACGGAATCCGATCGCATCCACGCACCATCGAACTGGTCGCCGGAAAGGCGTTCGACGCGACTGCCGATGCCTTGCGCGCCGCCGACGACGCGTGAGTCGTCAGTAGGGAAGGAAGCCGATCGCGTTCTTCGCGCGGTCGAGGGTCTTCGACGCGACCGCGCGCGCCTTGTCGGCGCCTTTGCGCAAGAGACGCTGCAATTCGCCACGGTCGGCCATCAACTCCGCGTAGCGCGCCTGGATCGGCCGCACGAGTTCGACGACGGCCTCGCCGGTGTCGTTCTTCAGCGGTCCGTACTGGGTGTAGTGCTGGGCGAGGTCGCCGGGCTTTGCCCCTGTGGCCGCGGACAGGATGTCGAGCAGGTTGGAGACTCCGGGCTTCTTTTCGCGGTCGTAGTAGACCTCGCTGTCGGAGTCGGTGACGGCCCTCTTGAATTTCTTCATGATGGATGCGGGGTCGTCGAGCAGGTAGACGCATCCGGCGTCGGTGGTCGCCGACTTGGACATCTTGTTCGTCGGCTCTTGAAGGTCCATCACGCGTGCACCCTCCGCGGGCGTCACGGCTTTCGGGATCACGAACGTGTCGCCGAAACGGTGATTGAAGCGAATGGCGATGTCGCGCGTGATTTCGATGTGCTGGTGTTGGTCGGCGCCGACCGGCACTTCGTTGGCGTCGTAGAGAAGGATGTCGGCCGCCTGCAGGGCGGGATAGGTGAAGAGTCCGGCCGAGACGAAATCGGCCTCGCGTTTCGCCGACTTGTCCTTGAACTGCGTCATTCGCGACAGCTCGCCATACGAGACCGTGCATTCCATGATCCAGCCGAGAACCGAGTGCTCGACCACGTGGCTCTGCACGAAGATGGTGGCGACATCGGGGTCGAGGCCGACGGCGAAGAGCATCGCCGAGAGATCGAGGGAGTTGGCGCCGAGCACGCCCGGCGTGTCGGTGATCGTGAGCGCATGGAGGTCGACGATGCCGTGGAAGACATCGTTGGCGTGCTGGCCCTTTTCCCATTCCCGCAGGGCCCCGAGGTAGTTGCCGAGATGCACGGCACCGGTGGGTTGAATGCAGGAAAGAACGCGGGCCACGGGCGGATGGTACTCGTCGGTTCGGGGTCGGGGCGAGTAAGTTCGACTCGGTGCCGTACGCAGTTTCCACGCCGGTGTTCGAGGGCCCCTTCGACCTGTTGTTGCACCTGATTCTCCGCGAACAGGTGGACATCCACGAGGTGTCGCTTGCGCACATCGTCGACGCTTACCTCGCAGAGATCGAGCGCATGCAGGAACTCGACCTCGAGATCGCGACCGAGTTCCTGCTCATCGCCGCGACCCTCGTCGAACTGAAGGCGCGACGCCTGTTGCCGGGCAGGGAAGACGTCGACCTCGACGAGGAACTCGCCCTCTGGGAAGAGCGCGACCTGTTGCTGGCGCGGCTGCTCGAGTGCAAGACGTTCAAAGACGTGTCGCGGGTGCTGCAACAGCTCGCCGACCTCGCCGATCGGGCGTTTCCGCGGGTTTCGGGTCCCGACGAGCGCTTCGCGGACCTCATGCCTGACCTCATGGAGGGCGTCACGCCCGAAAAGTTGGTGCGTGCGCTGGTGCGTGCCATCACCCCCAAACCCGAACCACGCATCGACCTGTATCACGTGGCGCCGATCAGGGCGAGCGTGGCCGACGCGGTCAGCGAACTGGTGTCGACGTTGCCCGGCTTCCGGTCGATCACGTTCCGCAAGTTGACGGAGTCCCAGATCGAGAGACTCGAGGTTGTCGTGCGTTTCCTTGCACTCCTCGAGCTGTACAAGCAAGGTCTGGTCGACCTCGAACAGGCCGATCGCTTCGGTGACATTCAGGTGCGCTGGATCGGCAACGAGATGGCTTCCGCCGGTGCCACGTTCGCGATCGACGACTACGAGGGCTGACGATGTCGACGGGTGAGACTCACGACGCCGCACGCGTGATCGAAGGCGTGCTGATGGTGGCAATCGAGCCGGTCCCCGTCGAGTTGCTCGCCCAACTGCTCGAAACGCCCGTCGCGGGTGTCGAAGCGATCATTGCCGAATTGAAGGCGGGTTACGAGGAGCAAGGCCGCGGCTTCGAGCTGGTGAAGGTGGCGGGTGGCTACCGGTTCCAGAGTCACCCCGATGTGTCACCGTACGTCGAGCGGTTCGTGCTCGACGGTCAACGTGCGCGCCTTTCTGCCGCTGCCCTCGAGACGCTTGCAATCGTCGCCTACAAACAGCCCATCTCGCGCCTGCAGATCGCGTCGATTCGCGGAGTCGACCCCGATGCCGTGCTGCGCACGTTGCAGGGTCGTGGCTACATCGAACAGCGCGGCCGCGACGACGGTCCGGGCCAGGCGGTTCTGTGGGGAACGACGCCGTTGTTCCTCGAGAAGTTGGGAATCAACTCCGTCGACGAATTGCCGCCGCTGGCCGAGTTCGTGCCGGACGCTGAGATCGTCGAGGCTCTCGAAGCGACGTTGCGGATCACGCCGATCGAGGCCGAGTCGGGCGGAGCCGGCGGCGATGCGCCAACCTCCGACGACTGATTCGCACGATCCCTCCGCATCCGAGGGTGAACGTCTGCAGAAGGTCCTCGCCGCGTTGGGCTGGGGAAGTCGACGCACCTGTGAAGACCTGATCGCCGATGGTCGGGTCACCGTGAACGGCGATGTCGCAGAACTCGGCCGCCGCGTCGACACCCTCGTCGACACGATTGCCGTCGACGGTGTGCCCATCGGTGCTCGCCCCGACTTGGTCTATTACCTGTTGAACAAGCCGCGTGGGGTGATCTCCACGGCGAGCGATCCGCAGGGCCGGCCGACCGTGGTGGACATCGTTCCTCTGGAGCCGCGCGTGTTTCCCGTGGGCCGCCTCGACGGCGACACCGAGGGCTTGTTGCTCCTCACCAATGACGGCGAACTTACGCATTTCCTCACTCATCCGAGCAAGGGCGTCGAGATGGAATACGTGGTGCTGTTGCGTGGCAACCCCCGTCTGACCGAGGGTCAATTGCGGCGTTTGCGTGATGGGGTCGAATTGGAAGACGGCCCGACGGCGCCGGCCAAGGTCGGCCAACGCAGCGATTCGACCGTGTCGATCACGATTCACGAGGGTCGCAACCGACAGGTCCG
>JBBANY010000070.1:0-11356 GCA_040401695.1 Ilumatobacteraceae bacterium | reverse complement strand
CGTGAAACGCTTCCCCGGGGTCGTCGCCAATGATGGTGTGAACTTCGAAGTGCTGAAGGGAGAGGTTCACGCTCTGTTGGGCGAGAACGGGGCCGGCAAGTCGACCCTCTCGAACATCCTCACCGGGCTCTATCGGCCCGACGAAGGCACGATCGAACTCGACGGTTCTGCGGTGTCGTTCGGTTCGCCGAGATCGGCGCTCGACGCAGGCATCGGCATGGTGCACCAACACTTCCGTCTCGTCGAGCCGTTCACCGTCGCCGAGAATGTGATCCTCGGCAATCCCGAAACTCCCTTCGTCATCGACACCGGTTCCACCGTCGACCGCGTTGCCGAACTGGCAAAGCGCTACGACATGGCGGTCGACCCGAACGCGAAGATCTGGCAGTTGAGCGTCGGAGAACAGCAGCGCGTCGAGATTCTGAAAGTTCTGTACCGCGGTGCGCGTGTGTTGATTCTCGACGAGCCGACGGCGGTGCTCACCCCCATCGAAGCCGAAGCGTTGTTCAAGACGTTGCGCGCGATGACGGCCGAGGGTCGCACCGTCATCTTCATCTCGCACAAACTCGACGAAGTAATGAGTGTGTCCGACCGCATCACCGTTCTACGGGGCGGTCGCACCGTCGGAACCGTGGCGACCAAGGACACTTCGACACGCGAACTCGCCAGCATGATGGTGGGCCGCAGCGTCGAGTTCTCGCGTGTGGTGCGACGCAATCCGGGCGTTCCCAGCGACGTCGTGCTGTCTCTCACCGACGTCAACTGCGACGATGACCGCGGCCGTCAGGCCCTGCACGGTGTCAACGTCACCGTCGGTCGTGGCGAAATCGTCGGCGTCGCCGGAGTGGCGGGCAACGGTCAGCGCGAACTGGCCGAGGTGATAGCCGGAATGCGCAGTTCCACAGGGGGACGCATCGTCGTCGGTGACAAACCCGTGCCGAACGGCCGCGCGCGTGCTGCAATCGCCGGCGGCGTGGCACATGTTCCTGAGGATCGTCTGCACACCGGTCTTGCCGCCGGACACTCGGTGGAAGACAACATGGCACTGAAGAATTACCGCACGCCTCTGCTGTCGCGTTTCGGATTGTTGAAGCGCAACATCATCACATCGCAGGCCGGTGACTTGGTGACGAAGTACGACGTGAAGACCCCCGACACCGCGACGCCGGTGCGACTGCTCTCGGGTGGCAACGTGCAGAAAGTTCTGCTGGCGCGCGAGTTCTCGACGAACCCGAAGGTGCTCGTCGCGGCATCCCCGACACGCGGTCTCGACGTCGGCGCCATTGAAACGGTTCGCGAACGACTCGTCGAAGCGGCCGACAACGGCGTGGGAATCCTTCTCATCAGTGAGGATCTCGAGGAAATCATGTCGTTGGCCGATCGCATCGTCGTCATGTACGAAGGGCGCCTCGTCGCCGACATGCCCGCCATCGGCGCAACGCGCGAACAACTGGGCCTCCTCATGGGTGGCGCGACTCTGGAGGCCTCACGGTGAAGTCACCCGTCCGACTCGAACGACGGCTCGAACAGCCGCGCTGGCTCAATTGGGCCATCCCCGTCATCTCACTTCTCGGTGCGCTCGTCGTCGGGGCCGTCGTGCTGCTTGCGACGGGCAAGAACCCCCTCGACGTGTACTGGCGCATTCTCGACCGCGGATTCCTGTCGCAGCGGGCCATCACCGGCACGTTGCGCACCGCGACGCCACTCGCCTTCACCGGAATGTGTGCGGCTGCCGCCTTCCGCCTGGGCGTCATCAACATCGGCGGTGAAGGCCAACTCTACGTGGGTGCCGTCGGTGCCGCACTCGTTGGTTTGTGGATCGGCGGTTCGGCGCCGGTCGGCATCACGATCATCGTCATGGTGCTTGCAGGAATGTTGTTCGGTGCCATGTATGCATCGATCGTCGGCGTCCTGCGATCGCAGTTCAACACGAACGAGATCATCACTTCGCTGATGATGAACTACATCGCGGGCATCATCCTCAACTACCTCATTTTCAACTCCCGCTCGTACTGGCGCGACCCACGGTCGATGGGCTTCCCTTCCGGCAAACCACTCGAGAAACGAACTCATTGGCCGACGTACGAAATCTTCGGAACATCGGTTTCCTTCGGTTTTCTCCTGGCCGTCGCCGCAGCCATCGTCTTGTGGGTGATCTACAAGCGCAGCCGTCTCGGTTTCGAGATTGGCATCATCGCCGACTCACCGCGAGCAGCCCGCTACGTCGGCATCCGCACCAAGTGGACGATCGTCGCTGTCACCGCCATGTCGGGCGCCCTCGCAGGAATCGGTGGTGCCAGCCAAGTCGGTGACTTCGCCCACTACCTCGATGCCAAGGGGTTGCAGTTGAACAACTTCGGCTACACCGGCATCGTCGTCGCCGCCCTGGCCCGATTGAACCCGCTCGGCGCGATCCTCGTTGCCGTGTTGTTGGGCGGACTCACGAATGCCGGGTACTCGCTGCAAGGACCCGATTTCCCGAGTGGCCTTGTCGGCACGTTGCAAGGTCTCATTCTCTTCACCGCGGTCGCCGGCGAAATTCTCACCAAGTACCGGTTGCGATCGAATCGCAGCACGGCAAAGGCGGTGGCGGCGTGAACAGCAATCTCTTCATCGTCATCGCCGCATCGGCGATCTTCTACGGCACGCCGCTTTTCTTTGCGGCTCTCGGCGGCGTCTTCACCGAGCGCAGCGGCGTCCTGAACCTCGGCGTCGAGGGAATGATGCTGATTGGTGGTGTCACCGCTGCCTGGTCGTCACTGCACGTCGGTGGCTCTGCCTGGTTCACCGTTCTCGTCGCTCTCTGTGTTGCGATGCTGGCCGGTTCGATCCTCGCGTCACTCCACGCATTTCTCTGTGTCACCTTGAAGGCGAACCAGACGGTCGCCGGTCTTTCGATCACGATCTTCGCGGGAACGGTCGGCCTGTCGAGCTACTTCGCCAACATCTGGAAGGTGGCCGAGGACCCTGTGACCCGTCAGGTCCGCAAGCTCGACGTGCTCGGTCTGGCCGACACACGGATTCTCGGGCCACTGTTCTTCAACCACACGATTCTCACTTATGTGTCATGGGTGATGTGTGCAGTCGCCTCGTGGTACCTCTTCCGCACGAAGATCGGTCTGCAGTTGCGTGCCGTCGGCGAATCTCCCCAGACCGCCGACGCGATGGGAATCAACGTCGTCAAGTACCGCTACATCCACACGATGCTCGGCGGTGCGCTCGCCGGACTGGGTGGGGCGTTCTACAGCCTCGCAATCGTGCCGACGTGGGTCGATGGCATGACCAAGGGTGCGGGCTGGATTGCAATCGCGCTCGTGATCTTCGGATTCTGGCGGCCGGGGCTCACGCTGCTCGGTGCCTACTTGTTCGGCGCACTGCAGTCGCTTGGCACCGTGCTCAAGTCGCGCAGTTTCGACATCCCCGGCGACGTGCTCGACGCACTGCCGTTCGTGATGACCATCGTTGTGCTCGTTCTCGTTTCCACACGGTTCGCACACAAGCGCATCGGAGCGCCCGCCGCCCTTGGTGTGCCCTACGAGCGTGAAGAACGGTGACGTCACCGAATTCGCTCACCAACACCTCGCCGGGTCTGCGGCGCGGTTGGTTGCCCATCGGCAGCCCCGACGAATTCCCGATCGGTTCCCCGACGCGGGTCGAGCTTCTGGGCGAGGGCGTGGTCGTCGTGCGCGATGCGACGGGTCTCAGTGCGTTTGCCGACCGCTGTTCGCATCGCAATGCCCGATTGAGTGACGGTCGCATTGTCGACGGTTGTCTCGAGTGCCCGTACCACGGGTGGCGGTTCGAAACGAACGGCCGCTGCGCGCACATACCCGCACTCGGTGCAGGAGCAACCGTTCCGCCATCGGCTCATCTCGTCGGTTACCCCTTGCAAGAGCGCTACGGCCTCGTGTGGGTGGCCATCGATGATCCCGTGTGTGACTTGCCCGACATCGCCGAGTGGAACGATCAATTACTGCGTGCAATCTGGTTGCCCCCCGTCGTGATCAACGCTGCAGCGGGCCAGTTCGTCGACAACTTCCTCGACTTCGGCCACTTTCCCTTCGTTCATGCGGGAACTTTCGGTGCCGGCGAAGACGAACACATCGGTGACTACGACGTGCAACGCCGCGATGACGGCTGGGGTTTCGTCGTCGAGTACCCGCACACGATCCACAACAACGAAGACCCACTCGTCAAGACGGGTCAACACCCGTTGGTCCAACCACGGAACATGACCTACACGTATGGTGCGCCGTTCACCATCGTCCTGCGACTCGAACTACCGATCACCGGCGTGGTGAACGTTCTGTTCACCGCACTTCAGCCCATGACGGAGTCGACCACCCGCGTCTACACGGCAATGCTGCGAAACGACTGTGACACCGAGGAGAAGGCGCAGCATGCGATCGACTACGAGCTCGACATCATGGCCGAGGACCTGACCGTCATCGAACACCTCTGGGACAAGGCAATTCCCTTCGATGTCGGCCAGGCCCACACGCGGGCCGACCGCAACACCGTCGAGTTCCGACGCATCATGCAACGCCTCCTCTCGGCATGACTCCCGTGGCCTAAATTCGACGCATGGCATCGGTGTGGGACTCGGTCATCGGGCAGAGCCATGCCGTTGATTTGTTGCGCCAACTCGTCGACGGCCCGGTGCACGGCTATCTGTTGATCGGCCCCGAGGGCTGCGGCAAGGAAGAAGCCGCGCGCGCACTCGCGGCGCACATCGTCACCGGCTCCGACGATGCGATGAATCAGACCGCGCAAAGCATCTTGCGCGGCACCTTCATCGACGTTCACGAAGTCCGACGCGAGGGAGCATCGATCAGCGCCGAGCAGGCCGTAGACATCGTTGCACTCGCTTCGCGCTCACCCGTCGAAGCAGACCGAGTCGTCGTCATCATGCACGACATCCATTTCATGGCTGACACGGCCATCGTGCGACTGTTGAAGACATTCGAGGAACCCTCGCAGCAGGTCACCTTCGTTCTGCTCACCGATGCGATCGTTCCGGAACTCGTCACCGTCGCGTCGCGCTGCGTGAACGTCAATTTCGGTGAGCTGGCCGCCGAACACATCGTGGCGGCACTCGTTGCCGAAGGAGTCGACCCCACGACGGCAGAGGGAATCGCCGCGGGTTCGCGTGGCAGCCTGCAACTGGCACGCCTCCTCGCCCGCGATCCCGAGTACGCATCGCGGCGCGACGCCTTTGCCCGCGTGCCGCACGAACTCGACGGCAGTGGCCACCGTGTCGCCACGCTCGTCAGTGATCTCCTCGCCCGCATCGAGGCTGCAGCGGCACCGCTCGAAGAGATCTCCGAGCGCGAGAAAGAAGCACTGCAAGCGCGAATCAAGATCTCGGGTGAACGAGGTTCGGGAAAGAAAGACCTCGAAGACTCGCAGAAGCGTCGACTGCGCAAACACAAGACCGACGAACTGCGCTCGGGTCTTGCCGTCATCGCGGGCGTCTACCGCGACGCGATGTCCCACGCCCACAACGCCCATCGAATCAGCGAGTTCGCCCGCGCCGTCGACGACATCCATCGCACGATGGGCCGCCTCGCCCTGAACGCCTATGAAGACCTGCTCCTGCAGGCACTCTTCCTGCGCTTACCGGTCGTCCGCCAGGCCGACTTCGTCGGCTAGCGGTGTACCGCGGCGAGCCGGTCGGTAGGCTTTCCAGCCTCGCCCAGATAGCTCAGTCGGCAGAGCATCTCACTCGTAATGAGAAGGTCGCGGGTTCGATTCCCGCTCTGGGCTCCATTCGGAGCCGCCACCAGGCCGTGCGCCTAGGGTTGGGGCGTGGTTCTCGGGGTGTTCATTCTGTTGGCCGGCGTGATGCACTTCGCCAACCCTGACTTCTTCAACGACATCGTCCCACCGTGGCTGCCACCGAACGAGTCGTTCTGGACCTACGCAAGCGGCGTCGCCGAGATCATCATCGGGTTAATGATGTTGCGACCTTCGACCCGTCGCCGCGGGGCCATTGCCGCCATTTGGCTGTTGATCTGTGTGTATCCGGCGAACCTCTACATGACGTGGGACTGGCGTGATCGTGCCGCATCCGAGCAGTTCGTCAGTTGGGCACGCCTGCCCTTGCAGTTCGTTCTCATCTGGTGGGCTTGGCGCATCGCCGAGAAGTCCCGGGAGGAAACACCGTGGCCGGGGTCGACCTCGTCAACAATCGCACCAAGCTGACTTTCGACGCGACGCGCGGTGGTCGTGTCGCACAGGTGTGGTTCGACGACGTGCCACTGCTCGTGGGCGAGGGACCCGGAGTCGACGGTGTGCTGGGTTGGGGCTCGTATCCGATGGCGCCGTGGGCCGGTCGGCTTGCGGGTGGTCGGTTCCAATTCCGTCGCGACGTCGTGACGATGCCCGCGAACGAGCGCACCCATGCGATGCACGGCGTGGGGTTCCTGAATGCATGGGACATCGTGGGTTCGGGGACATCGTCACTCGTCGCGCGACTCGACCTCGATGTCGTGGGTTGGCCGTTCAAGTCGTGGTGCGAACAACGGATCTCACTCGGCCCGGACTCTCTGCACATGGAAATGTCGGTTCATGGCACCGACCGCGAGTTTCCGGCACAGGTGGGTTGGCACCCGTGGTTCCTGCCGCCGAGCGTTCTCGACGTTGCCTTCGACACGATGTTCGTCCGGGATGTCGACGGCATCACGACGACGGAGACACGGCCACCGATTGACCCGCCGTGGGACGACTGCTTCTCGGACGCGGTTCGAGAACCACGCCTGGTGGTGAACGGTGTCGAAGTGCGACTGTCGAGTACGTGTCGCTACTGGGTCGTGTACACGGGAAGCCCCAACGGTGTTTGTGTGGAACCACAGTCGGGAATTCCGAATGCGTTCAACTCCCATCCCGAGTCGGGCCTCGACATCGTCGGCACCGCACGGGTGCTGCAACACGCCTTCACGTGGCGCTTCGCGCGCTGACGGATCAGAGGTCGAGTCGGAAGATCGTGATCGGAGTGGTGCGGAAGACTTTCGACTCCACCTCGGTCCAGCCGAGCCGCCGGTACCAATCGGTTTGGTCGTGGGTCCAGAGATAAACCCGACCGAAGTACAGATCACGGCACCGGCCGAGTGCCGCGTTCAGCAGGGCGGTTCCCACGCCGGCACCGCGTCGGGCAGGGTCGACGATCATTGCTGCGATCCACGGCGTGTAATCGTCGACGTCGTCGAGGTCGTCGCGTTCGACGATCGAGACCGTGCCGATGCAGCGACCGTCGTCGAAGGCACCGAGAACCACCGGCAGTGGGCCGTCCTGCCCGCGCATGTGCGGGCCATAGAAGTCGATCCAGTCGTCGTGATCGAACGACGGAAAGGCGTCGCAGTAATGCTCGACCTGCCACTCGATGATCCGCTCGACGAGCATGCGGTCAGCGGGCAGATAGCGCACCTCGATCTCGCCCGTCGGGACTCCCATGCCAAAACATTAGGGTTTGACCCGAGGAGGAAAACGTGAAGGTTCCCTTGTCAGTCGTCGATTTCCTGCGGCGGGCCGAGCAGGTGTATGGCGATCGTGTCGCATTGATCGACGAGCCTGATCAGCCCGCCGCGCCGTGGCCGACACTCACCTACCGCGAGGTCGCACATCGTGCCCGCGCGCAGGCCGCGGGTCTCGATGCCCTCGGCATCGCCCAGGGCGCGCGGGTCGCGATGGTCAGTCACAACGCGGCACGTCTTTACACCGCGTTCTTCGGGGTCAGTGGGTCGGGTCGCATTCTCGTGCCGGTCAACTTCCGACTCGTCGCCGAGGAAGTGAAGTACATCATCGAGCACAGCGGTGCCGAGGTGTTGCTCGTCGATCCCGAACTCGACGACGCGTTGTCGGGAGTGTCGGCTCGTCATCGTTTCGTCATCGGCGCCGAATCCGACGGGGTGCTGTACAAGTTCGGCGTCGAGCCACGACCATGGGTCCCGGACGAGGACGCCACGGCAACGATCAACTACACCAGCGGCACGACCGCTCGCCCGAAGGGCGTGCAGTTGACTCACCGCAATCTCTGGCTCAACGCAACGACCTTCGGGTGGCAAATGGGTGTCAACGACCGCGACGTCTACCTGCACACTCTCCCCCAGTTCCACTGCAACGGATGGGGCATGGTGTACGCAGTCACCGGAATGGGTGGTGAGCACGTCATCCTGCGCAAGGTCGACGGTGCAGAGATCCTCCGCCGCATCGACCAACACGGGGTCACCATGTTGTGTGGTGCACCGGCGGTCGTGAACATGATCCTCGATGCAGCCGCCACGTGGAGCGGGCCGATACCCGGTCGCGATCGCGTGCGCATCGTCGTCGCAGGCGCGCCACCACCAACCCGCACGATCGAGCGCGTCGAGACCGAACTCGGTTGGGAATTCGCGCAGATTTACGGACTCACGGAGACCGCGCCACTTCTCACGATGAATCGTCGGCGCGCCGAATACGACCGGCTGTCCCCCGCCGACCGTGCGGCCCGATTGGGTGCCGCGGGTGCCCCCGCGATCGGCGTAGAGATCCGCGTCGATGCGGAGGGCGAGGTGCTCGCGCGCAGCAACGTGGTGATGGACGGCTACTGGAACCAACCGGAAGAAACCGCAAAGGCCATCGTCGACGGGTGGTTCCACACCGGTGACGGTGGTGGTATCGGTGACGACCACTACCTCACGATCTCCGACCGCAAGAAAGACGTCATCATCTCCGGCGGTGAAAACGTGAGTTCGATCGAGGTCGAAGACGCGATCTTCTCGCACAGTGACGTGGCCGAAGTCGCCGTCATCGGCGTGCCGGACGAGAAGTGGGGTGAACTCGTGCTTGCGCTCGTGGTGAAAACCCCGGGCTCTGCACTCACCGCCGACGAATTGATCGCGTACACCAAGACGAAACTCGCGGGCTACAAGTGTCCGAAGCGCATCGAGTTCCGTGATGTGCTCGCGCGCACCGCAACCGGCAAGTTGCAGAAGTTCAAGTTGCGCGAAGAGTTCTGGGCCGGACGTGAAAGAAAGGTGAACTGACGATGGGAATCCGCGTCATCCAATGGGGAACGGGAAACGTGGGGCTTGCCTCCTTGAAGACCGTCGTCGGGCATGCCGACTACGACCTCGTCGGTTGCTACGTCGCGACGCCATCGAAAGCGGGCCGTGATGCCGGTGACATCGCCGGGCTCGGCCCGTGCGGAGTGAAGGCGACGAACAGCATCGAAGAGATCGTGGCGCTCGAAGCTGACGTCGTACTGCACGTGCCTCTGTCGGCTGCACAGGTGAACGAAGACCCCGACAAGGACACCAAGGACATCTGCACGCTTCTACGGAGTGGCAAGAACGTGATCACCACCGTGGGATACGTCTACCCGAAGGCGTACGGTGCGGACGTCGTCGCACGTCTCGAGGCGGCGTGCCGCGAGGGTGGTGTCTCCGTGCACGGCACGGGTATCAACCCGGGCTTCATGGCCGAACTCATCCCGCTGGTGTTTTCGTCGAACTGTTCACGCATCGACTCGGTTCTCGTGCGTGAGCACTCGGATTTCTCGTTCTATCCGTCACCGCAGATCATCTTCGACGTGATGGGCTTTTCGTTCGCACCCGACCGCTTCGACTCACACACCGCGCGCTATCGCAAGTGGCTGAGTGGGCTCTTCGAAGAAAGTGTCTTGATGGTCGCCGACGGCCTCGGTCTCGAACTGGATGAATTGACCGTGGAGTCCGAAGTGGAACTGGCGAGCGAAGACCTGACGATTGCCGCCGGGCCGGTGCCGAAGGGAACCGTCGCCGGCCAGCGCTGGGAATGGTGCGGCGTGGTCGGCGATCGTGACGTCATCCGCCTCGAGGCGATCTACAAGGCCCACAAGTCGGTCGCACCGCAATGGCAGAGCCCGGCGTGGGTGTGCACGATCGAAGGCGAGCCGCGTCTCCACTTCGAAGCAAACAAGTGGACGACGAACGGCTTGATCGGTACGGCGATGCGTGCCGTACATGCGATTCCCGCCGTGTGTGCAGCACCGGTTGGCATTCGCACGTTCCTCGACCTGCCACTCGTTGCGGGTCGCGGCATCGTGAAGGCGTGACGTGTCGTCGGGTCGTATCCGGCCCGAGTGGCCGCCCTCGTTGTGGTCGGGCGCCCGGCGCCATGTCGACTTTCCGTCGGTCGACCTCTCGCGCCGCTTCGACGTGGCAATCATCGGCGCCGGCTACACGGGGCTGTGGTCGGCGATCCATCTGGCCGAACTTCGGCCCGACCTGGAAATCGTCATTCTCGATGCGGCCGAGCCGGGCTTCGGTGCCAGCGGACGCAACGGAGGATGGTGCAGCGGTCTTTTCCCCGTCGAACTCGATTCGCTGACCCAACTCCACGGCCACGAGGCAGCGCTCGCAATGCAACGCGCTGCAATCGCATCCGTCGATGATGTCGGCCATTGGATCACCCGACACGGCTTCGAATGCGATTGGGCGAAGTCCGGAACTCTGACCGTCGCAACCAACGCCGTCCAAGAGACACGTCTTCAAAGGGCGATCGAAGAGCAGCACCGACATGGGTTGACCGAGACCGACGTTCGGTGGCTCGGCCACGACGAACTGGCCGGCCGAGTCACGGTGGCCGGCGCACGTGGCGCGTTGTACTCGCCCCACTGCGCTGCTCTCCACCCACTCAAGCTGGTGAACTGCCTGGTTGACCGCGTGCGTGAACTCGGAATCGGAGTTGTCACCGGGTTCACCGCCGATGCCATCGACGACGGAGGGGTTGCGGGCTCACTCGATGGCCGACCATGCAACGTCACTGCGGAGTGGGTCGTCCGGGCGACCGAGGGTTACACGCCGCGACTTGGTGGGATGGGTCGCGACATCATCCCTCTTTATTCGTACATGGTCGCCACCGAACCCCTGTCCGATGATGCATGGAGCAGCATCGGGTGGAACGGACGCGAAACGCTCGCCGAGGGTCGGCTGATGGTGACCTACGCGCAGCGAACCGCCGACGGTCGCATCGCTTTTGGCGGTCGAGGGGCCGGCTACAGGTATGCGAGTCGCATCTCCGCGCGGTTCGATGCCGATGACGGGGTGGCCCGGCGCATCGTCGCGACCCTGCACGAACTTTTCCCCGCCGCACGCGATGCGAAGATCACCCACCACTGGGGCGGTCCCCTTGCAGTTCCGCGTGACTGGCATCCATCGGTCGTCGTCGACCACGCCGCGCGGCGAGTCACCGCGGGTGGCTACGTCGGTGACGGTGTCGCACTGTCGCATCTCGCCGGGCGCACCGCTGCTGCGGCGATTGCGGGGGTGGACTCTCCCGACCTGCGCCTCCCCTTCGTCGATCACGTGGGGCGACGTTGGGAACCCGAACCCCTGCG
>JBBANY010000069.1:2292-11952 GCA_040401695.1 Ilumatobacteraceae bacterium | reverse complement strand
TTGGTGTCGCTGGCGGGCCGTCGCGTGGCAAAGGGTGGTGACTTCGACGCGAACGGTGTGTTGGTGCAGGACGTGTTGGTGCTCGATGAGTCGGCGGCGGTTGAGATAGCGAATGGTGTGAGTGAGCTGACGGTGGTGTCGGCGGAACGCAAGCCGGTGCGGCGTGTGCCGCTGGCGCCGTTCACGATGAGCACCCTGTACCAAGAGGCGCTGAACCGTTTGGGTATGTCGACAAGGGAATCGCGCATGGTGTCGCAGATACTGTTCGACAAGGGGCACATCACCTATCCACGAACGGATGTGGCGGTGCACGAGCCGGCTTCGCGTCGCGAGATTCGTGCCGAGGTGGTGCGGTTGTTCGGTGAGGGTGCGGTGTCGCCGACGGAGCGGTTCGTGACGTCGAAGAAACAGGCGCAGGGCGCGCACGAGGCGATTCGCCCAACGGACGTGTCGGTGCGGGTGGTGCCGGGTCTGGGCGGGCGCGAGGCGGCGCTGTACGAACTGGTGTGGCAACGCACAATGGGCAGCCAAATGGCCGATGCGGTGGGGGAAGTGGTGTCGCTGGTGATGCGGTCGGGCCAGGCCGACTTCACCGCGTCGGGCACCTCTTATATAGAGGAGGGCTACCGGCGGGTGTGGCCGGTGGAGTCGGGCGGTGTGGTGCCCCCGGCGTTGGCCGTGGGGGCGGTTGTGGGAGTGGCGTCGGTCGAGGCGAAGGCGCATGCCACGCAACCCCCGGCACGCTTCACCGAGGCGTCGCTGGTGAAGGAACTGGAAGACCTGGGCATTGGTCGTCCGTCGACGTATGCGTCGATCATCGCCAAGCTGCGTGACCGGTACGTGTGGAGCCGCAGCGGTGAGCGGGCATTGATTCCCACCGTGACTGCGTTCGCGGTGCACCGCGTGTTGATGGATGGCTTCGCACCGCTGGTCGACCTGCAGTTCACCACCGAGATGGAGGCGAAGTTGGACGCGGTGGCCGATGGTGGCGCGCTGCGCGAAGAGTTGTTGCACGAGTTCTTCTTCGGTGCGGGCACGGGCGACGGCCTGGCTGCGTTGGTCGAGCATGCGTTGGTGGGCATCGATGCGCGGGAGATGGTGGCGTTCGATTTGGGTGTCGACCCTGTGTCGGGAGAGCGCGTGGTGGTGCGACCGGGAAAGTTGTTCCGCGGGTCGTTCAGTCCCTATGTGGAAGTGGGCGGGCGTCGTCGTTCGGTTCCCGATGCGTTGGATCCGTCGGAGGTGTCGCTGGAATGGGCGCTGGAACGCCTGGACGCGCCTCGGGCGGATCGACGCATGTTGGGTCTCGATCCTGCGTCGTGGGCGGAGGTGTGGGTGATTGCTGGTCGTTACGGTCCGTACGTGTCACGCGGTCGTGAGACGCGCGGCGTCGGTGAAGACATGACGTTCGACGCGGTGACGCTGGAAACCGCTCTTGCGCTGTTGGCCGTGCCGAAACCTGCGCGCCGCGGTCGCCGTCGCCCACCCCGTGATTAGGTTGATGCCAGACATCAAGAGCGGCTTGGGTGCGAACTCGGGTCCGGCAACCGAGCCAGTCCGGCCACGGTGCAAGTCCCCCGCAACAGCGCGTTGCTGACTTCCGATTGATTGAAACACGGTTTATTCTGTGGCCATGGGTCGCAGAATCATTGATCGGTTCGGATTGCTTCTGGTGGCTGGTCTCTTCGGATCGCTGGTCGTGTCGTGTGGGGACGCGCAAGACGCTGACCGCGACCGCAACACGCAGTCGATCGCAGGAACGCAATGTGCCAAGGCCGGCGAATCGAAGTCGTTCGCCAAGGTTCTTCATGTCTGCGGTCTGAACGGTCAGGACCTCGTCTGGTTCGCTGCCACGTCGCAAAAGCCGCAGGGTGCGGCCTGTCGAAAACTCGGCGCAGTCAAAAAGACGAACGCGACGACACGAGTGTGCGGCAGAGTCGGAAAGAAAAAACTGTGGGTGCCTGTGCAGTCGCTGCCGACCTCGATGATCTCTTCGGCGACCTCGCTGCCGACCGATGGTGCAGCAAGCAGTACAACCACCACCGACTCGTCCCTTGCCGAAGCTTCGTCACAAACCACTGCGACACCGCCGACCACTCTCTCACCTCCGACCACGATCGCAATTCCGAACAGCGAGGTGCAGAAAGCCGCGATCGAGTTGTCCGCACCCAGCAAGAGCGTGCTGTCGACCGACTTCAAAGTTGTGACCAGTGGTGCAATCGTTTCCCCAGCCCCCGCCATTCAGTTGGTTGACGAAGGTGGCAATCCACGGGGTCGTGCCGGAGTCGTTGTCAAAGTTCTCGTCGACCGTGAAGATGTCGTTGTAGAGGGCGGCCAAGCGACGACCAACGACGAAGGGCTTGCCACCTTTCGCAATCTCGTGCTGCGCGGTTCTGTCGGGCCGGTCCAAGTCACCTTCGAACCTGAAGGTCTTGCCTCCGTAACCTCGACAATCGATCTGGTCCCGGGTGCGCCGGTGGCGATCGGTTTATACAGTGAAACCCAAACTGTTGTAGCGGGTACCGAATGGGTTGCGTCCGTCTACTTCCTTGACTCGTCCGACAATTTCGCGGGCCCGACCGGCGTGGAGATCACGGCCCGGACAAGTGGCGGTGCAGTCCTTGGAAAGGCGACGACCAACGACGTCAGAGTCGCGAGGTTCTCATTGCCGGTGAGAAAGACCGCAGGCGATTGGGAAATTGAGTTCGTCGGACCAAACGGTATCGAACCCGCGAAGGTAAAGCTGAGAGTCATTCCGTCGACGGCCGACCGCCTGGTCGTTGACACCGTGTTACCCGATACGGCCACCAATGCGATGCCCGTTTCCGGCGAAATCAAGGTTCATGTCGCCGACCAATACGGGAACATGGTCGAATCGCAGGACCTGCAGATCAACCTCGCGGTGGCGCCTCACGAGTTGCCGGTTTCCGCAAGTGGTGCGACGGCCTCCATGCCGCAGGGGACCGTGGAAAACGAGAGTGCGACCATCGATGAGTCGGGCTACGCAACATTCAGCAACCCGACGATCGTCGCCGAAGCAGGCGTGTGGAGTCTCACCTTCTCCTCGAACGACAACGCTGACCTGCATGCGTCGCATGTCATCGAGGTTGTGGCAGGTGCAGCCGAGGAGTTGCGGTTCGTTCAGAATCCCGCAGGTGCGCGGAGCGGGGTTGCGATTGCTGTTCAGCCGTCGGTGATGCTTGTCGACGTGTCGGGGAACGTCATCACCGACGAGGGGACGGTGATCACCGCCAGCGCACCCGAACCCAACACCCTCACCAACGCCACGGCTACAACCGGCCGTGATGGTGTGGCCACATTCACTGATCTGGAGGTGAGTGGCAAGGCGGGCAAAATCACGATTTCGTTCAACAGCGCGCTGATGCCAACCCTTCAGAAGGAGATTTCGCTCGCGGCCGGACCGATCGAGCGGCTGAATGTTCTGGTGCACGAGGTGAGCGCCGTGGCCGGAGTGGCTTTCATCTCGAGTTCCCACATCGGAGCGGCTGATTCGCAGGGCAATGCCGTCACCGAGCCCATCACCGTGCTCGGCAAGTGCACGGGCTCCGACACGTGGACCGGAGTTCAGACAAATGCCGACGGAGTCGCGACGTTCTCACGTCAGGTCGTCACCCGCGCCGGGACGGCGGTTTGTGAGTACAGGTACGAGAGTGGGTCTCGGGCCGTGTCGGCTTCAGCCAGTGTCACCGTGGTCGCTGCGACTGCTGCCACGGTCGAGTTCGTGACCCAGCCTCCCGCAACGGCGTCAATGGGAGCGGCACTGTCGAACGCCCCGGCGGTGCGCCTCGTCGATTCGTACGGCAACCGTGTCGAAAAGGCCGGTGTCACCGTGACGGCGCTGAACTCTGATCGGGCACTTGAGATCTCGAACAACTCGGTGACGACGGACGCGTCCGGCATCGCCACGTTCGGGCGGATGACGTTCGGTGGAACCATCGGTTCGTACCGACTCTCGTTTGCGCCAAGCGGCGGCGTCGCGCTGCAGGCTGCAGCGAACACAGTGATTTCAGCCGGCGCCGCCAGTCGGGCCGAGGTGCAGCGCCAACTCGATGGTCTCGCCAGCGGCTTGCGTGCCACGACCCAGCCGACACTGAGAATTGTCGATCGGTGGGGCAACGCGGTTGCCGAGTCGGGGTGGACCGCGAATGTCACCCTTCTACCGATATCTGGCAATACGTCGGTGTCTGCGCTGTTGCAGGTCACTGACAACACGGTCACATCGGGATCCAGTGGTGAAATCAATTTTGTCGACGTCGTCGTTGCCGGAATGTCTGGGGTCACGTACAGGCCGACGTATCGGGTGAGAAAGGGTCTTACGGAGCTCGGCTTCGTGCAGGGCGCCGTGGTGACGTTGGCTCCCGGCCGGGCAAGTCAATTCACGTACGAGATCGCTACCAAGGACGATTCGTTCGTCGCAGTTGCATCCGGCGCCCCGATCGGCAGAATCCGCCAGTCCGATGCCAAGGGCAACCCCGTGAATGCGGCCGGTGCGCGCCAGGTGGTCGTGGCCTACCAGCGGGGCTCCTTCCCCAATTCGGGCATGAGTTGGGGTCGACAAATCGAACCAGACGTCACCTCGGACGGTGTGACGACGCTTGGCTATCGGATCTACGGAGGCTCCGCGGCCACAGGGGTCTTGTCGGTGACTGTCGACGGTCAAGCTGTGAAGCAGTACAACGTCTCTCTCACCTCGGCTGCAGTGGTCGGCGACCCGGGGCCGAGCGGAGGCCTGCTCCTGAGGTCGTCGCCATCGTCGCCCCGTTTCGACGAAACCGCGCCCGTGTCTGCCGCGACCATTTTGTTTTTCACGCAGATTTCAGGGTACGTAGCGAATCTGACGATCAACGGAGTTGCCAACTGGGCGTTGCCCACCGCCGCCCACACCACTCAGATGATGAATTGGTCGAACGCGGGGCGACTGAATCTCCCGACGAATTTCAATCGCACCGCAATGGTGGATTCTTCCATGACCGTACCCCTCCAGCGTTACCTCTTTTGGTTGCCCGGCATCGCAACGAAGCAGAGCCTTCCCTATGGCACGGGTTACTACGGCGTGGTTCCGGTTCGGTCGTTCGGCTGACTCGATTGGTCAGATCTCGATCGAGGGCTCAGCGAGGGTAGGCGGCGCGCGGGGCGAAACACGAGTAACACCCCTCGGTTAGGTTGATGCCAGACATCAAGAGCGGCCCGGGTGCGAACCCGGGTCCGGCAACCGAGCCAGTCCGGCCACGGTGCCAGTCCCTCGCAATAGCGCGGGACGATGTGGTGAGTGTCGGTTCGTCCACCGGGCGAGCTCGAGATTCGCAAACATCGGGCTCTTGTTGTCTTTCCGGTTCACGCATCAGCGTGATGACAGAAAGAGGACAACATGGCAGAACGAGAATTGCTTCATGACTTCGTCGTGATCAGTTGGGAAGTCAACGACTTCCTTCGGGGGATTGCACAGTCGATTCACCGCGACACCCAGGTGGCCGAAGCCTGGCTTCCGGTCATTCGCGAGGCGCTGCAGCGCTGGGTGGTCGGTGACACGTCGACGTTGATCACGTTGCCCGTGGGCTTCACCTTCGAGGGCGGGCCCGCGGCGCCGGTGTGGTGGCTGTGGGAAGAGAACTACCTCGCTCTCCTTGAAGCCGACGTGCGGCTCGACAACGGCTTGTTCGACGATGACGGTGTCGACGAAGACGGTGGTGTGCTGTGACGACGAACCCGTATCCCGACCCGACGGCAGGCAAGAGCGGCTTCACGCACGAGATTCTCGAGGCGTTGACGACGGAAGAACTCGAGACGTACATCAAGCACCTCGGCTGGAACCAAGAGAACCGCACGTTCAGCGGGACGAACGTGTACCGCTCGCGGGGTTACTACGGGTTTCGCAGCGGCAACTGGATTGTCCAATGTCGGCAGATTATCGACCGACGCCGTGCCCAGGGTGCCGACACCTGATGTGTGTGGGTTGGTTAGTGTCAGTCGGGTGAGCGACTCACCCCAACGGCTGATCGGCGAAATGCGAGGTGTCCGATACGGCGAAGTTCTTGCCGTGTTCGCCCGCGGGGAAAAACTGGAAGCCGAGGTGTACGGCACGCAGATGCTGAACGACTGCCCGCAAGAGTTGTGGTCGACTCTCGATCCCGAGTTGATCGCGGCCGATCTAGGAGCGGTATTCGTCAAGTTGAACGGACCGCGGCACTGGATGCTCGATGGTCTCGGCACGAAGGTGGCACCTGTCGCGCCAGTACTGCGCGAGTTCAATGGTCTCCTGATGCGTCGCATTGCCGTCATCGACCTGGGGAACAACCCGCAGTCGGCGCCCTACACCGAACGATATGTGGACCGAGGAGCCGTGTTTTTCTGGGATGCGGGCAAGCAGGTGTACGAGTTGGTGAATCCCGAGGGTGCGGCCTACGTCATGCAGGCCCGGTGCATCGGCGTCGACCCGTCCATGACCGAGGAGTCGTTGGCGAACCTCAAGGGACGACTGGCCCTTCCCGAAGGATGGACTTACAGGGTGCGGGTCCTCGAGGCCGAGCTCGTTGTCGACACGACGGGGCGTGTGGCAACTGTGTTGCAGGACGAGTTCGAAAACACCTACACCCTTCCGTAACCGAGGGCGTACACGCATGGTCGACCGACAGGCGTAATGTCAGGGCCATGGGATTCGGACACAAATTCACCAATCGCCGGCGTGTGATTGCGGCAATTGCCCTTGTCATCAGCATTCCGATGGCCGGGCCGGTGGCAGCCTCCAAGCCTGCGCCGAAGAAGTTCGCCAACTGCACCGCGTTGTTGAAGACCTACAAGAACGGCGTGGCGTCCACGAAGAAGGCAAAGGGCAAGACGAAAGCCGTGGTCAATGCGGCCATCTACAAGTTGAACAAGAAGCTCGATGTCGACGCGAACGGCATCCTGTGCGACGCAGGTGACCTGCCCACGAATTCCGGCTCGTCCAATGCGGCAAGCAAGAAGTTCACACCGAAGACTTTCTCTGGATCGGGTAGTGAAATCGTCACTCTCGGCCTGCCAGCGGGCATGGTTGCCGTAGCGACCATCGAGTTCGACGGGGAAGATGGTGTGACCATCTCGACCGTCGACGCCGAAGAGTCGATGATCGACATGATCGTCTCGTCGTACGGGCCGTACACAGGCACCGTCCTGTTGGCCCGTGGTGGAGATGCCGAGACGCCATACGACGTTGCCGCGCTCGACATCAGCGGTGAAGGCAACTGGAAGGTGAAGGTGTCGGCGGCGACGACCGTGCCGGTCTTCGACGGTGAAGTCGCGGGCGACAGTGATGCCGTCTATCGCTATGCGGGCAAAGACACCGAGTTGGCGGTCGTCCACGAGGGTGAAGACGCCTTCACGGTGCGTGTCTACGACAAGGATGGTTTCCTCGTCGAGAAGACCCTCGACGAGTACGGCGAGATCGACGACGTGTACCCGATGACTGCGGGCGCCTACATCGTGGTGTCGGCCACTGCCTCGTGGTCGATTTCGAAGGCCTGACGTACGCACACCAATGATCACGGGTATCAATCACGTCGCAATCTCCACGCGTGACGTCGATGCCATCGTCGCGTGGTATGCCGAGGCATTCGGCTTCGAACTCGTCTCGCGCGGTGGTTGGCAAGCCGGCAACCCGATGATCGACGGCATCGTCGGTTTGCGCGACTCGACGGCAAAGACAGCGATCATGAGGTGCGGGACGTTCAACATCGAGATCTTCGAGTACACGTCGCCTGCCGGCGAGCCACACTCGCCGAACCGACCGGCGAGCGATCATGGCTCCACGCACTTCTGCGTCGAGACGAACGACATTGACGTGGACTATTCGCGTCTGCAGGGTCTGGGAATGACTTTCCATGCGCCCCCGACCCCGGCCGGGTCGGTTGGTTCGCTTCGGGCCTGCTACGGGCGCGACCCCGAGGGGAACATCATCGAACTGGTTCAGTTCATCGGACCGGACCACGTTCTCAACCGTCGCTAGTCGACGAATCACGTGATTCGTCGATCCATGATGAAAAACTCGGAACGTGACGGAGTGGCGAAACGTTCCCACCGACGGGATGGGTGAGGGTGGAATTGACACCCTTCCGGCTGATGTCACAGCCATCGCCACGTCGGCTCCGTCCTCGGATGTCACGGCCCTGATCGGAGTTGAGACATCATCGGTGAAGGACGACGATGGAGCAGGACGGCTCGTGTCAGGTGTCGGATTGATCGGCATAGGGACCGTGGTTGCGGCGGTTTGGTGGACCAGGGCGCTGAAGGTTCGAGCAAGATGATCCACTGACAACGTTCAAGTTCGGGTTTGTTTGGTGTGCGATGCTGTGGACGTGCGCAAGTTCATCATTGGCGTCCTGTTGGTCCCAGCGGCGTTGGCTGTGGTTGGGGGATCCTCGACATCGGCGGCATCGAGTCTGAAATTCACGGGGAAGGTGTCCGGGGGCAACTTTGGAACGAATCTCCTCATGATTGCCGCGGACGGAACAGCCGTGCGTGCGGTGCCGAGTGAGAACGGGTCGTTCTCGGTGTCGGTACCGTCGTCGCTCGTCCAGAATTTCCAACGTTTCCCCGGCACGTCGGTGCAGGTCGTTCAGTTCGGCTACTACCTCGGCCCTGTGAACTTGGGTGGCTCGGGAGTTTGGCGGTTGACTGACAAGCTTCCTGCCGCGGTCAACCTTGGAACCGTGAAGATCAACGATGATGGCGGCAGCGCAAATGTCGCCCCGAACCTGCGTCTTCGCGGGAACGTGCGCGTTCGTGGGACCTTCAACAAAGCACGGTACGGGAACATGATGTGGACCGAAACCGCGGGCGACGCAGATGGTGACGGTACGCCCAATCTCTTCGACGGCGATGCCGATGGAAACGGTGTGTCGGATAGCGAACAGCTGAGCCAGGACTACAAGCCCGCCGCCAAGGACATGGGCAAACTGAACGCGCGGAATGTCCTGACGATCAACTTCGGAAACGATGCGTCGTTGCGCGCGCAGTTCAGTCAAGATCAAAGAGCCGGCAAACCGATCAACACAAACATCGCGCCGAATGCAACCCTCGAACAATTGCAGGCCTACCAGGCTTCGGCGCTGCGTCTCCAGGCTGGTGAGGACATCACCAAGGGAAAGACCGCTTTCCTCGATTGTGCAGGTCACGACTATTGCCCGAACGAAGGTCAGATCCAGATGCTGCCTTCCGAGTGGGACCAGAAGAAGGAATACGGCCAGGTGGATCTTCCCATCGTTCTCGCCGGTACCGGCCACATGTCACCCGAGGGTCACACCGGCATCATCGTGGTGAAGAAGGGAAGCAAGGTCATCAAACAAAAGGTTGCGGTCGTGTCGGGCGCAGTTGCCGCACCCGCGGTGCTCGCGTCGGTCGGCGGCGCGAAGGTGAGTTATCCGCTCAACCCATCGCAGTCCGGGTTCGGCTTGGGTGGACTCAACGCCTTGAAGGTCGAGTTGTACCGTCCGCAGGTCCTGCGAACGAAGCCGTCGCTGTTCATGGCCGACCGCGGCGGATTTCTTTACCAGTTCCGCGGTTGGACCGGGGGAAAACAAGGGCCGTGTCGTGAGGCAAACGTTCAGGCTGGTCCGGGTTTGGTGCCGGTGAAGACAAATTGGAAAGACGAATGGGCAGGGCAGA
>JBBANY010000069.1:0-2282 GCA_040401695.1 Ilumatobacteraceae bacterium | reverse complement strand
CGACAACGGCGGCACGCTGACTTTCGTCATCGATGTGTTGGGGTGCGCGAAGAATTCCAAGGATCAACAGGGGCCGCAGGGGAATTCGGGCTTCTCGGTCGACATCTTCGACTCACGCGAGACGCGCATGAACATCTACTACGGAGTTCAGGACTGACGTAACGGTCCTGAACTCATATATGCGCGGCGCTCGGTCTCGAATGCCGCGACGATTCCCCTTGAAGAAACTTCCACCGCGAGCTTCTCCATGTCGACGACGAGCTCTATCTTCGGGTCGGATTCGCGGCTCTCTCAGACCTTCGCAGCGATTGCGTGCGCGACGTTCTCACCATCGAGCCTGTACAGCCAGCAGAAAGAACTTTTTTCTTTTGCAGTACGACTCAACGTACGAGGCTCGGTATACACACCCTCACCTACATTTGCCCCATGCGTCGTCGTGTCTCAACCCCCAAGATTTCATCGCTCATCGCAGTCTGTGCTGCATTTTCCGGGACATTGACGGTCTCGGTATTGATGGGTGCAGAGGTGTCTGCGGCTCCCGTTTCGTTGACGAACGGAGCATGTTCCACGACTGTTGATGAGGGAACTGGCGGCAATAGCAATGGCGGGATTGTCCTCACGGATTTGGGCTCCGAGTGTCTCCTCGTCTTTGGTTCAGCGCGCGGGACGGCAACCACATGGACCAAACCGGCCGGCGTGACGTCGATTCGGGTCCTCGTCGTTGGGGCGGGCGGCACAGGCGGCTTTGCTGCGTCTGGTGGCGGCGGCGGAGGCGGCGGCGGCGAGGTCAAACACGAAGCGGCGCTCAGTGTCCCGAGCGCGGCGACAGCTGTCACGGTGTACTCGGGTCGAGCAAAATCGACAAGCACGGTCGCTCGCTCAAGGTTCGAAGTTGCAGGCGGTACTCCCATCATCGCGAACGGTGGTGCAGATGCCGGCGGAGTGAGTGGCGCCAGCGGAGACAATGGGACAGGCGGTGCTGGAGGCGCGGGCGGCAACGGAGACAACAGTTCAACGGCACTAGGTGGCACGAGTACGACTGGTGGTGCCGGAGGGTCCGGTGCCCCCGGCTACGGCGGTGGCGGCGGTGGTGGCGGCGCTTGTGGCGCGGGTATCGCGGCCAGTGCGGCCAACGGAGGTGTGGGTGGTGCGGGTTGCGCCAACGACATCACGGGGAGCAGCGTCGTCTACGGCGGCGGTGGCGGAGGCGGCAGTGGCACCACGGGATCCAGTGGCGCGGATGGCACCGGGGCAATAGGCGGCAGCGGCGGAGGTGGCACCGGTGGGTCAGGAACGGGCACCGCGTCGCTCGGCACGGTCAACACCGGTGGTGGCGGGGGAGGTAGATCCCGAAACGGTGCATCATCCGTCAGTGGGTCTGGAGCCGATGGGGGAGACGGCGTCGTCATTGTGCGTTACACGCCGGTCGCGGTCGACAGTACGCCGCCAACTCTGACTCTTGCAGCGTCTGCTGCGACATCAACTTCAGCAACGATCACCTTCACTTTGACTGGCAACGAGCCGATCAACTGCACGACGGTGTCGTCCTCAAACTTGCAGGATTTCACGTTCACGAATATTTCCGCGATCACGTCGATTGTCCAGACGACTGCGAACGTTTGCACCATTACGGCTACATCAACGGCTACTCCCGGGACCCCCCGAACATCGACCCTCACTCGCAATTCGAGTTTTTCGGTCGCTGACACCGCCGGCAATGTGCAAACAGCGCTGACGGGATCGCCTGCTTCTGTCGCCGTCACGATTGCCGATACGACCGCGCCGACCGCGTCTTGGTCGTCTGCATCGGTCACAAACCTCTCAGCTACTTACACCCTGACATTCAGTGAGTCGGTCTCAGGGCTGTCCTCCTCGAGTTTCTCGAATGCGGGAACGGCGACGGGCTGCACCTTTGCCTCTTCGGCCGCTGCGGGCACTTCGGTGACCGTGACTGCCACGTGCACTGGCGAGGGGACGCTCATTGCCCGACTCAATGCCAATTCGGTGACAGACGGCGCCGGAAACACGGGTCCGACGTCCGCGGCCTCTGCATCGTCGGCGAACGTTTCTCCGGCCACGACATCCACGTCATCCACGACATCCACGACATCCACGACACTCGCGGCACCGGTGTGCCCGGCCACTGTTAATGCTGTGATTCGATCGAGCAACACGAACACCAACACGAACACCAACACGAATACGAATACGAATACGAACACCAACACCAACACCAACACCAACACCAACAAGAACACCAACACGAACACGAACACCAACAC
>JBBANY010000068.1:4556-12772 GCA_040401695.1 Ilumatobacteraceae bacterium | reverse complement strand
ATGATTTCGTAGGTTCGGATCTCGACCTTTTCGGCTTCCGCGAGATCACGGGCCTTGCGGTCGGGACGCACGTTGAATCCGATGAGGGTCGCGTTGGTCGCCGCGGCGAGCGTGATGTCGTTCTCGGTGATGGCACCGACACCACGGTGCACGAAGGCCGGCTTGACCTCGGGACGTTCGAGTTTGCGCAGACTCTCGGTGACTGCTTCGAGCGAGCCGTGCACGTCGGCCTTGATGATGAGGTTGAGCGTCGCGACCTCTCCGGCCTGAATCTGGCTGAAGATGTCTTCGAGGCGTACACCGCGCTGCACGCGGGCATCGCCACGCTGGTTGAGGGCGCGGTAACGCTGCTCACGGGCTTCGCCCACCGTACGTGCTGTCTTTTCGTCGGGCGCACCGCGGAACTCGTCACCGGCCGCGGGCACGGTCGAGAGACCGAGCACCTGGACCGGCGTCGACGGCCCGGCTTCTTTCACCTGTTCGCCGCGGTCGTTGATGAGCGCACGCACGCGACCCCACGCCGCACCGGCGACGATCGGATCACCGACCTTCAGGTTGCCCTTGTCGACGAGCACGGTGGCGACGGGGCCCCGGCCAACGTCGAGATTCGCTTCGAGAACGACACCCTTGGCGCGACCCGAGGGATTCGCCGTCAGGTCTTCGAGTTCTGCGACCACGTTCAACTGTTCGAGCAGGTCGTCGACTCCGAGGTTCTGCTGGGCGGACATCTCGACCACGATCGTGTCGCCGCCCCATGCCTCGGGCACGAGTTCGTGTTCAGCCAGCTGGGTGAGCACGCGCTGCGGATCGGCATTTTCCTTGTCGATCTTGTTGACCGCGACGACGATCGGAACATCGGCCGCGCGGGCGTGGTTGATCGCTTCGATCGTCTGGGGCATCACGCCGTCGTCGGCCGCGACGACGAGCACGACCACATCGGTGACCTGGGCTCCGCGCGCACGCATCTTCGTGAATGCGGCGTGGCCGGGAGTGTCAATGAACGTGATCTTCTTGCCGTCCTTGGTGACCTGGTATGCGCCGATGTGCTGGGTGATGCCACCCGCTTCACCGGCAACCACGTTCGCCGAACGAATCTTGTCGAGCAGTGTCGTCTTGCCGTGGTCGACGTGACCCATCACGGTGATGACGGGCGGACGCGACTCTTGTGCGTCCGGGTCGTCGTCGTCGGAGTCGTCGAACAGCGCCTGCAGTTCCATTTCCTGCTGCTGGCCGGGATCGACGAGAAGAATCTCGGCACCGACTTCGAGTGCGAAGACTTCCATCTGGTCGTCGGTGAGCGTCATGGTGGCGGTCACCATTTCGCCCTGCTGCAAGAGGAAGCGCACGACGTCGGCCGCGGTGCGGTTCAACTTCGGCGCAAACTCCTGGGCAGACACACCGCGTTCGATGATGACCGTGCCCTCGGGAACCGGAGCATCGCTCGCGGTGTACGAGGTCATGAGCTGCGGTTGCAGCTCTTCCATGTCGCGACGGCGACGGGCGCGCGACTTCTTGCGCGGCGCACGACGCTGGCCGTTCGGACGGTTGCCGCCCGGCCCACCAGGACGACCGGGACCGCCGGGACCACCGGCACCCGGACCACCGGGGCCACCCGGACGCGGGCCGCCAAAGCCACCGGGGCGCGGGCCACCCATGGGCGGACGACCGGGACCACCCGTGCGCGGACCACCGGGACCGCCCGGACGACCTGGACCACCAGGACGCGGGCCACCGGGACCGCCGGGACGACCGGGGCCACCCGTGCGGGGGCCGCCGGGACGTGCACCTGGGCCACCCGGTCGGGCGCCGGGCGCACCGGGACGCATGCCACCGGGCGGTGGCGGAATCGGACGACCTGATGCCGACAAAGGACGCGCCGAGGGGGGCGGGGGAATCGGACGACCGGATGCCGAAACGGGACCAGCGGGTCGCGGGGGCGGCGGGGCCGCAGGAGGCGTTGCACCGGGCGCAAGCGGGCGCGCGGGCGGCGCAGGTGGCCGCGGCGCAGTCGTCGGAGGCATGCCGGCGGGTGTGGCTGGACGTGGTGCGGGCGTCGGCGTGGGACGACCACTCGAGATGAAACCGCTGCGACCCTGATCGCCCGCGGGCTCGGCCGGGGTGGCGATCGGACTCGGCGCCGGTGTTTCCGCAGCGGCCGGAGCCGGTTCAACCACAGGAGCTTCGACGACGGGTTCGGGAACGACAACGGGCGCAACTTCGACGACTGGCGTTTCGCTGACTTCTGCGACGGGCTCGGCTGTTGCTTCCGGCGTCGCCTTCTTCGCGACGGCCTTCTTCGCAACCGCTTTCTTTGCCGCAGCCTTCTTCACCGGCTTGTCGGCATCGCCTCCGGCGTCGGCCGCCGTGACGGCAGCCTTCTTGGCGGGCGCCTTCTTTGCCGCGGCCTTCTTCTCGGGCTTCGGCTCTTCGGGTTGTTCGTCACGAACGAGACCGTCTCGCTCGGCACGACGACGGACGCGGTCGGCCTGTGCCTCGATGATCGATGATGAATGGCTCTTCACGTCGATACCCATGACGAGGCAGAGGTCGACGGCCTCTTTGTTGGTGAGGCCGAGCTCTTTGGCGAGCTCGTGGACGCGCATGTTCTTTGGCAACTTGACTTCAGCCTTTCAGGACCGGTTCGTGGAGGTCGGTACGGGACAACGAGATGGATGTGCGCAGTGCACGACGGAGATTGCCTCGGTCGAGTGCCGTGTCGATGCACGCGGATTCGCGGCACAGCCACACCCCGCGACCGTTCGACGATTCACCGACCGCAAGACGACCATCGACGAGGACGTAGCGCACGAGGCTGCGTGCGTCGAAACGACGCCTGCAACCCACGCACGTGCGTGTCGGACGATGGCCGCGATTCACCACTACTCGGCGGCCTCCGCTGTCGCTGCACCGCCGCCGGCCCATTCCTTTTCGCTGATGACGGTTCCGTCCGCAGCGTGCCATTCCATTTCACCCGTGGCATCGTTCGGAATCCACTGACCCTCGGCGTAGCCCGAGTCGCCCGCAGAGACCGGGACGGCTCCCGATGCCTCGGCGGCAGCCTGGGTTTCGCTCTTGATGTCGATGCGCAGGCCGGTGAGACGTGCGGCAAGACGGGCGTTCTGGCCCTCCTTGCCGATGGCGAGCGACAACTGGAAGTCGGGAACGATGACATCGGCCTGCGTACCGTCGGCGCTGATGCGCACCTCGGTCACCTTGGCCGGCGACAGCGCCTTGGCGACGAAGTCGGCGAGGTCTTCGCTGTAGGGGACGATGTCGATCTTCTCGCCGCGCAGTTCGTTCACGACCATGCGCACGCGGCCACCGCGCGCACCGACGCATGCACCGACCGGGTCGACGTTGTGGTCGTTCGACCACACCGCGATCTTCGTGCGGTGGCCGGGTTCGCGCGAACAGGCCTTGATCTCGACGACACCGTCGGCAATTTCGGGAACCTCGAGCTCGAACAGTCGCTTGATGAGGCCGGGGTGCGTGCGGCTGACGACGATCTGCGGGCCCTTTGCGGTCTTGCGCACTTCGACGATGTACGCCTTCACGCGACCGCCCGGTTCGGGCTTCTCGTAGGGAACCTGCTCGGCCTGCGGCAGCAGCGCCTCGACCTTGCCCAGGTCGAGCAGGGTGTAGCGCTTGTCGATCTGCTGAATGATGCCGGTGACGATGTCGCCCTCGCGGTTCGCGTACTCCTCGAACTTGCGGTCGCGCTCGGCCTCGCGGATGCGCTGGCTCATGACCTGACGGAACGTGACGGCGGCGATGCGGCCGAGTTCGTCCTTCTTCGGCGTGTCGTCACGCTCGTTGACCCAGTTGCCGTCGTCGTCGAGGTCGTAGGCGGTGAAGCGCATGTCGAGGTTGTCGGGGTTGATCTCGACGATCACTTCGTCGGCCGCCCCCGGACGCTTCTTGTACGCAGTTGCCAGGGCCTCGACGAGAACCTGAAGGAGCGTATCGACGGAGATTCCCTTTTCGTTCGCCAGCATGCGAACGGCTTCGGCCATGTCGAGGTTGCTCATGATGCACTTGCCTCCGTGTGTGAGGGTTCTTTCGTTTCTGATTGCTTGCTTGAAGACTTCTTCTTCGATGTTGCTTTCTTCGGCGCCTTGCCGGGCTTTTCGGCGGCACCCCATTCGAAGACCGTGCGCGCGCGCTCGATGTCGGCGATCGCGACCTCGGTGTCGACGAGAGTGTCTCCGTCGCGCACCGTCACGACCGACGACGTCGCGGCGACGAGTTGGCCCTGGAGGCGACGCGAGCCGTTGACCGGCGCGTGGAGTCGAACGTTCACCGTCTTGCCGATCTCGCGTGCGTAGTGCTCGGGCCGGCGCAAGGTGCGCTCGAGGCCCGGGCTCGTCACCTCGAGGGTGTAGCGGCCGGGCACGGGGTCGGAATGATCGAGTTCGCGGCCGAGCTGGCGGGTGACGAGGGAGAGATCGTCGAGGTTGACGCCCGCGGGCTGACCGGGGGGCGTGTCGAGCACGACCCGCAGGGTGCCCCCGCTGTAGTCGATGTCGTAGATCTGAAGCCCGAGGGCCTCGGCCATCGGCGCCACGAGTCCCGCGACCTTGTTTGCAACGGCGGAGCCGTAATCAGGCAGGACCGAGCCGAAGTCGTGCTGTGCGTTCATCTGCTCCACCTGCCTTTCGTGTGCCGTTTGGATTGTCGTCTCGGTTGTCATTTCGGTCTTCAATTCACGACCCTCCGGCCCCAAAACGAGTTGCCCGAACAAAAAAGGCGTGGGGGTCAGCCCACGCCTTGTCGTTCAGCCGGGCCATTGGCCCGCTCGCTGTGAGATCGAAAGGTCGGGGTGGATTGTACCCGTTCCCGAGCGGGTTTGCTCGGGGCGCTCCGCATGCGACCTATACCCTTGCCACCTATGTTGCGTCTGTCCCAGTTGTTCCTGCGTACCCTCCGCGACGACCCGGCCGACGCCGAAGTTCCGAGCCACAAGCTCCTCGTCCGTGCCGGCTACATCCGCCGTGCCGCCCCGGGCGGATACACCTGGCTTCCCCTCGGGTGGGAAGTGCACCGCAACATCGAGCGTGTCGTGCGCGACGAGATGAACGCGATCGGTGCCCAGGAAGTTCACTTCCCCGCTCTCCTGCCCCGCGAACCGTACGAGGCGACGAACCGCTGGGACGACTACGGCGACACGCTCTTTCGTTTGAAGGACCGTCGTGGCGCCGATTTCCTGCTCGGCCCCACGCACGAAGAGATGTTCACGCTGCTGGTCCGTGACCTCTACAGCAGCTACAAGGACCTGCCGGTTTCGCTGTACCAAATCCAGACGAAGTACCGCGACGAAGCACGACCGCGCGCGGGGCTCTTGCGTGGCCGCGAGTTCACGATGAAGGACTCGTACAGTTTCGACCTCGACGATGCGGGTCTTGCCACGAGTTACGGCGCGCATCGCGATGCGTACATCCGCATCTTCGACCGTCTCGGAATTCCGTACGTCGTCGTGTCGGCGATGTCGGGCGCGATGGGCGGCTCGAAGTCCGAAGAGTTCCTCGCCGAGTGTGAGGTCGGTGAAGACACCTTCGTTCGATGCAGCGCGTGCAACTACGCCGCAAACACCGAGGCAGTGCGCGTGCGCGTTCCCGCTTCGCCCCACGCGAACGTTCCCGAATCTCGCGTCGTCGACACACCGAACACACCGACGATCGACACGCTCGTCGACTGCCTGAAGACACTCGGCATCTCCGCCCCGCACGGCGGCGAATGGTCGGGGGCCGACACCCTGAAGAACGTCGTCGTCATGGTGAAGATCCCCGACGGCACACGCACGCCACTTGCCGTGGGCGTGCCGGGCGACCGCGAGGTCGACATGAAGCGCCTCGAGGCCCAGCTCTCCCCCGGCGAAGTCGAACCGTTCGGCGAGGCCGATTTCGCGGCACACCCGGCACTGGTGAAGGGCTACATCGGCCCCGACGTGCTGGGCGCCGACAAGCCGGCAGGTGTGCGCTACCTGCTCGACACGCGTGTGAACGAGGGATCGGCGTGGGTGACCGGCGCCAATGTCGCCGGCAAGCACGTGGTCAACCTCGTGTGTGGACGCGACTTTTCCGCCGACGGCACGATCGAGGCCGCCGAGGTGCGCGCAGGCGACGCCTGCCCCGAATGCGGGGCTGCGATGCGCATCGATCGCGGCATCGAAATCGGACACGTCTTCCAACTCGGGCGCAAATACGCCGAGGCCCTCGACCTGAAAGTGCTCGACCAGAACGGCAAGCAGCAGGTCGTCACGATGGGCTCCTACGGCATCGGCGTGTCGCGTGCGGTTGCCGTCGTCGCCGAAACATCCCACGACGAACTCGGCCTGTGCTGGCCACGTGAGATCGCACCCGCCGACGTTCATCTCGTGTCGACGGGCAAGGGCAACGACGAGATCACGTCGTTCAGCGAAGGACTCGCGGCTTCACTCGAGGCACAGGGCCTGAAGGTTCTCTTCGACGACCGCATCGGCGTTTCACCGGGCGTGAAGTTCAAGGATGCGGAACTGCTCGGCATGCCGACCATCGTCATCGTCGGCAAGGGCCTCGCCGACGGCAAGGTCGAGGTGCGCGACCGCAAGTCGGGCGAACGTACAGACGTCGCGACCGACGCGGCAGTCACACACATCATCGGTACGTGTCGGGGTACGAACCGGTGACACGCATTCGCCCCGCGTTGAAGAACTACGACTGGGGCGACACGTCGTTCATTCCCCGACTGCTCGGTCTCGCACCAACCGGCGAGCCGGTGGCCGAGGCGTGGTTCGGCACGCATCCGGCGGGTGAGGCCGTCACCGACGACGGCACGCCACTGTCCGCGATCACCGGTCGGCTGCCGTTCATGGTGAAGTTCATCGCCGCTGCCAAGCCGTTGTCACTGCAGGTGCACCCGTCGCTGGATCAAGCGCGCGAAGGCTGGGCCCGCGAGAACTCCGCCGGTCTGTCCGGCGACGACCCGCGACGCAACTACCGCGACGATTCCGACAAGCCCGAACTGTTGGTTGCGCTGACGCCGTTCAGCGCATTGTGTGGATTCCACGACCCGACGGCCACTGCCGGCTGGTTCCGCGCCCGCGGTTGGACCAACATCGCGGACACACTCGAACGGCTCGGGCTGGAAGGTTTCGTGCGCGAGGCACTGAGCGGCACGTCACTCACCGTTCCCGATGATCTGCCGCCGTGGGCGGCCGCATTGCGTGACGCACATCCCGGTGACCCGGCCGTTCTCGTCGCGCTATTGATGCACTGGGTCGAACTCGCACCCGGCGAGTGCCTGGCGCTCGATGCGGGTGTCCTGCACGCCTACCTGTCGGGTTGCGCAGTCGAGGTGATGAACGGCAGCGACAACGTCGTGCGCGCCGGCTTCACGACGAAACACTGCGACCGCGACGAGTTGCTGCGCATCACTTCGTTCGAGGCCTCACCGAACCCGATACGTCGGGCCGAATCCGGCGTGTATCCGTCGACCGGCTCTTACCGCGTCGTTGTGCACCCCGAAGGATCCACGATCCGTGCAACCGAAACGATGATCGTCGTCACCACTGCCGGCGCATCGCACGTACTTCGGGCGGGCGAATCGCTGACCGTCACGACCGGCACGGCCTACGCCGCTACAGCCGGCACGCAGCGCTGATCGCGAGGTCGAGAAGGCGTTCACGCGCCGATGTCTGGCTGTCCCAGTGGCGATGGTCCCATTCGTTCGCGCTGACGTCGTCACCCGCGTACAACAGTTGGCCGTAGGTCACGCCACGGAACGCAGCGGCGGCGAACATCGCCGACGCCTCCATTTCGACACAGATGCAGCCCTGCTCGCGACGTCGCGCAACCTTTGCGGGAGTCTCACGAAAGAACGCATCGGTGGTCCAGGTGATTCCCCTGTCGTGGGGCACGCCCGCGTCGGTGAGTTCGGCGTCGATGGCAGCCAGCGCATCGGGATGCGGCGCGACCGCATGGTCGACCGGCGCGTAGTGATGGCTCGTTCCCTCGTCACGCACCGCTCCGACCGGCACGATGACATGGCCGACGTCGAAGCCTTCGCGGACGATTCCCGCTCCGCCGCAACCGATGAACTTACGTGCGCCGAGCGCGATGACACTTTCCAGAATCGCCACCGCGGCGGGAGCACCAACCGGAGTGTTGAACACCGCCACCTCGACACCGCGGTGTTCGACGACATGCACGTCGTGTGCGCCGTGCTCGAAGGGAATCGAA
>JBBANY010000068.1:0-4456 GCA_040401695.1 Ilumatobacteraceae bacterium | reverse complement strand
CGAACCACGTGTTCACGGCACGCTCGGGAAATCCCGGAATCGGCCGGTGAATCGACGGATTGATCACCGCGTGGGGCGATTCATCGAACTCGAAGAGCGGATGGCCCGCGGTGTCCCCCGATGCGTTCGTCACGGGACTCAGCCCGCGGTGCGACGGATCTCGACGATCTTTTCCGTCGAATTGTTCGCGTCGGCACCCTTTTCCTCGAGGAGCGCCGAGCGGTCCTTGTTCGCCTCGCGTTCGGCGCGCGCCGTGTCGGCCCTTGCGATGGCGGCATCGGTGCCGTGTTCGTTGATGAAGGTCGCCCATTCCACGAGTGCCTCGACCATTTCGTCCTCGGGCACGACGGCAACGTTGCGTCCCTTCACGAAGAGATGTCCGCGCTTGTTTCCCGCCGCGATGCCGAGATCGGCCTCGCGCGCTTCACCCGGGCCGTTGACGACACAACCCATGACCGCGATCTGCAGCGGGATCTCCTTGTCGGCGAAGGCGTCCTGTGCGCGGTTGGCGACGTCGATCACGTCGATCTCGGCGCGGCCACAACTGGGGCACGCAATGAGGTCGACGTTCTTGCGCTCACGCAAACCGAGGGCTTCGAGAAGTTGACGGCCCGCCTTTGCCTCTTCGACGGGGTCGGCCGTCAGGCTGTAGCGAATGGTGTCGCCAATGCCCTCGAGCAGCAGCGTCGCGATTCCTGCGGTTGCCTTCACCAGACCGCCCGGCAACGGACCTGCTTCGGTGAGACCGATGTGCAGAGGATGGTCCGTCGCGGCGCTCAGTTTGCGGTACGCCTCGACCATGATCGGCACGTTCGAGGCCTTCACGGAGATCTTCACGAGGTCGAAACCGACCTCGTCGAAATACGCGAGTTCCTGCATCGCCGACTCGACCATGGCATCGGCGGTCAGGCCGCCGTGCTTTTCGTAGAGCGCCGGGTCGAGCGAGCCACCGTTCACACCGATGCGAATGGGCACGTTGCGCTCTTTCGCAGCGGCCGCGACCGCCTTGATGTGCTCGGGCTTGCGGATGTTTCCCGGGTTGAGACGCAAGCCGTGGACACCGGCTTCGAGCGCGGCGAGCGCCATCTTGTACTGGTGATGGATGTCGGCGATCACCGGAATCGGTGATCGCGGCACGATTTGGGCGAGTCCCTCTGCCGCCTCGATCTCGTTGCATGTGCAGCGCACGATGTCGCAACCGGCCGCGGCCAACGCATAGATCTGCTGGAGCGTGCCATCGACGTCGGCCGTTTTTGTTGTCGTCATCGACTGCACCGACACCGGCGCATCACCGCCCACGGCAACCTTGCCGACGTGAATCTGACGCGTACGGCGGCGTTCGAACATGGGCCCAGTATGCCCCGACTCAGAGGGGGTTGGTGATGTCGAGATACAGACCCGCAAAGAGAAGGAATGCGAGGAGACCGAGCACGACCGTTGTGACGGGGATCATCTTGTTGACATCGGCGCGGTAGCGCGTGCCGTTGCGCGAACGCAAGCGTTCGTAGGTGGCGATCGCCGCATGGCCCCCGTCGAACGGCAACAGCGGGAAGAGGTTGAACACTCCGACGAAGACGTTCACGCTGGCCAACAACAAGAGCACACCCTTCAGGCCTTCACTCTCACCCAACTGCCCACCGATCTGGCTGGCACCAACCACCGTTGTCGGCCGTGTCTCCGGGTTCTCGTTCGGGTTCTGCAACGCACGGATCGAGTTCATCGGATTGAGCGCCGTGACAACACCTTTCACCGAGTTGCTGACACTCGACACGGAGTCGCGTACCGCCCAACCAAGCGACGACAGCGGGGACTCCCGTACGTAGTCCTTCGACCAAGACGCGATGCCCAGGTAGGCCACGTCGGGCTCGCGTGGGTTCGCTGCAAGTACGACGCTTTTCGTCGTCGACACTCCGTCGCGCTCGAACGAGACATCGACCCGGTCGCCCGGTGCACGCGAGGTGATCGCCTCGACGAGCTCGTCACGCGATGACACCCTGTCGTCACCGATCGCCGTGACGAAGTCCCCGACCTGCAGGCCCAGCGCCTCGGCGGGCGATCCCGGCGCCGACGTGAATGCGACCTCGACACGCCCCGTCTCGGCCCAGCGTCCCGCCGAGGAGTACACGCCGGTGAAAATGGCGAGAGCGAGAATGAAGTGCATCAGTGATCCGGCGGTGATGACGAGGAACTGACGCGGATAGCTCTTGTTGCGGTAGGCGCGAGCCTCGTCGCCGGGCTCCACTTCGTCGAGAACGTTCATGCCGACGATGCGCACGAAGGCGCCGAGCGGAAGGGCGCGAACGCCGTACTCGAGTTCTCCCCGCGAGCGGCTCCACAGGCGCGGCCCGAAGCCCATGTAGAACTGCGTCACCTTCATGCCGGTCCAGCGAGCCGTCGCGAAGTGGCCGATTTCGTGGAGGAACACCGACAGGAGAAGGCCGACGACGAACAGCAACGTCCACGCGTTTTCGAAGCCGAGCCACACGAGCAGACCGAGGATGACGAGGCCGGACACGATGGCCGTCGACTTCGTCGAAGGATCGGGAGATTCCGACGGCTCGCCGCCACCGACGATCAGTTCCTGGCGCAGGCGCTGGTAGATGCCGGCCACGGTGCTAACCCGCTTCGGGGTACCCGAGGCGTCGACGCGCCGCAGCTCGACCCTGACGGTCTGCTTCGAGAATGTCGTCGACGTCACGGGGGGTTGTCGGCGAATACGAATCCATGACTGCCTCGATTGTGTCAGCAATCTGCAGCCACGGCACATCGCCGGCAAGAAATGCCTCGACGACGATTTCGTTGCACGCGGACATGAAGGCGGGCGCGGTGCCGCCCGCACGACCCGCCGCGTAGGCGAGCGCAAGACAACGGAAGGTACCGGTGTCAGGTGGCATGAAATCGAGGCGGCCCGTCGCGGCCCAATCGATGGCCCCGAAAGGTGTCGCGATGCGCGAGGGGTAACCGAGTGCGTACCCGATCGGAAGACGCATGTCAGGCATTGACAGTTGTGCGATCGTCGATCCGTCGGTGTATTCGACCATCGAGTGCACGACGGACTGTGGGTGCACCACGACGTCGATCGCGTCGTAGCCGACACCGAAGAGTTCGTGCGCTTCGATCACCTCGAGGCCCTTGTTCATGAGCGTCGAGGAGTCGACGGTGATTTTCGGGCCCATCGCCCACGTCGGATGTGCGAGTGCGTCGGCGACCGTGACCGATGCGAGGTCTGCACGCGTACGCCCACGGAACGGCCCGCCACTTGCGGTCAAAACGATGCGACGCACTTCCCTACCCACGTCGGCAGACGAACGCAGACACTGGTGGATCGCACAGTGCTCGCTGTCGACGGGAACGATGACCGCGCCGGGCACCGAGCGCAGCGGCTGGACCACCGGCCCCGCGGCGATCAGGCTCTCTTTGTTGGCGAGCGCGAGACGCTTGCCGGCACGCAGCGTTTCGAGGGTGACCGGCAAGCCGGCGAATCCGACGACGGCGTTCACCACGACGTCGGCGGGGCCCACCACGTCGGTGAGTGTGCACGACACCTCTGCGAAGGGCAGAGCGTCTTGCACGCGAGCGCGGTCGGCCTCGTTGCCGACAACGACGACGGAAGGCCGGAACTCTTCCGCCTGACGAATGAGCGTGTCGATCGAAGAACCGACGGCGAGCGCAACGACCTCGTACGCCCCGCGCTCGGCGCGCACGACATCGAGTGTTTGCGTGCCAATGGAGCCGGACGAGCCGGCGATCGCAACGCGGGTCGGGGCTACTGCACCCAAGGCTGAATGACGAGCATCAGGTAGTACGCCCCGGGCAGGACGAAGAGGAACCCGTCGAAGCGATCGAGAACACCGCCGTGGCCCGGAATGAACGTGCCGAAGTCCTTCACGTCGAGGTTGCGCTTGAACATGCTCTCGACGAGGTCACCGATCGGCGCGAGAACCGAGATGACGAGCGCGAGGAGAATCCACTCGCTGGTGCGGTCCCACGTGCCGCTCTGCGTGCCGATGATCGCCACCGCAAGGAACGTGCCCACGGTGCCGCCGATCAGACCCTCGACCGACTTTGACGGGCTGATCCATTCCCGCAGCGGGGTACGGCCCGCCGTCGAACCGACGAAGAGCGCGAACACATCGTTCGCAACCACACCCGCAGCGACGATGAACAACGTGTCGGTTCCGACGTTGAAACCGGGCACGCCGTACGACTCGGTCGAGTAGCGCACGATGAGCGCGGCGTAGGAACCGAGCAAGCCGATCCACACCGACGCAAGCGTCGTGATGGCGACGTTGGGCAGTGGCCCACTCTGCACGCCGGGCGCACCGATGAATCCGACCGCAGCCGCGGCGAACGCGAAGGTGAAAACGAGCGGCAGAGATCCGTCGCCGATCCAGTACGCGGCGAGGGGTCCTGCAATGCAGGCCGCGATTCCTGCGAACGTCGCGGGGCGATAACC
>JBBANY010000067.1:0-12913 GCA_040401695.1 Ilumatobacteraceae bacterium | reverse complement strand
GAGGCACGGCGCTTAGGACGCCGCCAGTGAGAGTTCGAGTCTCTCCGCCGGCACATGTTCATCGACGACCTGCCGACACCCGCCCTCATCATCGATGCCGGCGCCCTCGAGACCAACTTGGCAACGATGGCGCAGGCCTGGCCGGGCAATCGCCTGCGGCCCCACGTGAAGGCCCACAAGTGCAGTTCGCTCGCCAAGGTGCAGCAGCGCTTCGGGCACTCGGGCTTCACCTGCGCCACTCCGCGCGAAGTCTCGGGACTCGCCAAGGCCGGCATCGAGGCCGACTTCCTCCTCGCCAACGAATCGGTCGACCCTGCGCGCCTCGGTGCGATCGCCGGCACCGGGGCGACCGTCGCAGTTGATTCCGACGAAACGGTGCACGCCGCCGCACGTGCGGGAATCAAGAACGTTCTCATCGACGTCTTCGTCGGTCTCCCCCGCTGCGGTGTCGAACCCGACGACGCAGCACGCCTTGCCGACCTCGCGCGCTCGTTGCGGATGAACGTGCGTGGCGTGATGGGCTACGAGGGGCACTTGATGATGGTCGCCGACGCGGCTGCGAAGCGCGACCAGGTGTCGGCCGCGATGGACACGCTGCGCGGTTGCGCCGAGAAAGTCGGTGGCGACGTCATCTCAGCCGGCGGCACGGGCACGTGGCGCGAGCATCTCGACACGGGCATCACCGAACTGCAGGCCGGTAGCTATGCGTTGATGGACACGCAGTACGCGACGCTCGGTTTTCCTTTCCGCCAGGCCGTGCACGTGGTCGGCACAGTCATCTCGCGCTCGGCCGGATGGGCCGTGGCCGACGTCGGCCTGAAGGCGCTCGGCATGGACCACGGCAACCCCGAAGTCGACGGCTACGACGTGTGGTTCTGCTCGGACGAACACGTCACATTCGCGGTGAAACGCGATCCGAACGCCCATGGTGCACCGACGTTCCTGCCCAAGGTCGGCGAACGCGTGCTCGTCGCACCCGCGCACGTCGACCCCACGATGTCGCAACACGAACGCGCCTGGGTGCACCGCGACGGCCTCGTCGTCGACGAGTGGGCTATCGACCTACGCGGTTGGTGACTCGGTCAACGCAGCGGCAAGGGCACGGAACGCTCGGCCGCGGTGCGACAGCATGTTCTTTTCTTCGGCGGTCATCTCGGCAAACGTGCGACCGTCACCGTCGCCGGGAATGAACAACGGGTCGAATCCGAAGCCGCGGTCACCACGCTCGGCCGCGGCGATGTGACCGTTGCACACGCCCTCGACGATCGTCTCGCGACCGTCGGGCCAGGCGACCAGCACCACTGTGACGAATCGCGCGGCGCGTTCGGCCACCCCCGACAAGGCACCGAGCAGTTTGCGGCGGTTGTCGGCATCGGTGCACCCCTCGCCCGCAAAGATCGCAGTGTCGACTCCGGGGGCGCCACCGAGTGCCGCGACCTCGAGACCCGTGTCGTCGGCAACGGCAGTTTTGCCCGTCACAGCGAGAATCGCACGCGCCTTCAGACGCGCATTGCCGACCAGTGTCCCCGCGTCTTCGACGATCTCTCCGACCGACTGCGGCCGCGGCAGCAACACCCAACCATCGGGAAGCAGGCCCGCGATCTCGGCAACCTTGCCGGGATTCGCGGTGGCGCAGACCAGTTCGCGCGATGCGGTCACGGGTGCGTGGGTCAGCGACCGAGCGGACGTTGCGGCGGCGGCGTTGCCAAGAGGCTGCGCTGTGCATCGAAGATTCGGCCGAGACCGTGCGACGCGAGTTCGAGCAACGTGTCGAGTTCCGAGCGCGCGAACGCCTGGCCTTCGGCCGTGCCCTGCACCTCGACGAATCTTGCCTCACCGCCGGCGACCGGCTGCAGCATCACCACGTTCATGTCGACCTCGGCCGAGCTGTCCTCGACGTAGGGAAGGTCGAGGATCGGCGTGCCGTTGTGGATGCCCACGCTGATGGCCGCACACTGCGAATGCAGGGGATGTTTCTTGATGAGTCCGTTCTGCATGACGCGCGTGAGGGCATCGTGAAGCGCGACAAAACCACCGCAGATGCTGGCGGTGCGCGTGCCGCCGTCGGCTTGCAACACGTCGCAGTCGACGACGACCTGGCGCTCACCGAGCAGCTGCATGTCGCACGCCGCGCGCAACGAACGACCGATGAGTCGCTGGATCTCGACGGTACGACCACTCTGCTTGCCCTTTGCCGCCTCGCGGTCGACGCGCTCGGGCGACGACCCGGGCAACATGCTGTACTCGGCGGTGACCCAACCCTTGCCGCTGCCCTTCATCCATCGCGGTACGTCTTCGTCGATCGACGCGGTGCACAGCACACGTGTCTTGCCGAACGACACGAGCACGGAACCCGCGGCCATCTCGGTGTAGTCGCGCTCGAATGAGAGCGGTCGCAATTCGTTCGGATGTCTGCCGTCGGGTCGTGTCATGCCGACCATGATTGTGCATCGGAGAGCTCGGGACCGAACAAGCGGCTGCCGAGCTGTGCAAACCATTCGGGATCACCCGACGAATAGAAGCGGTGTTCACCCTTGCGGTCGGTCTTTTCCGCGAGGCCACTGGTCTCGAGCATTCCCCGCACGGCGAATGCCGTCTCGTCGGCCGACGACACCAGCACCACGTCGGGTCCCATCACGTCGCCGATCACGCGCGCCAGATACGGGTAATGCGTGCAACCGAGAAGCAACGTGTCGACACCCGCCGACGAAACAGGGGCAAGAAGTCGTTCCGTGAGAACGCGCACTTCGTGTCCCGTCGTCTGGCCACGTTCGACGAACTCGACCAAGCCCGGACAGGCCGCCGACACCAGGTCGACCGACGCATCGACCTCGGCGACCGCCTTGTCGTACGCACCCGAATCGATGGTGCCCACGGTGCCGATGACTCCCGCACGGCCGTTGCGGGTTGCCTGCACCAACGCGCGAGCACCCGGCTCGATCACGCTGACAACGGGTACCGGAAGAATCGAACGCAACTGGTCGAGAGCCACCGAAGCCGCCGTGTTGCACGCCACCACGATCATCTTCACGTCGAAGTCGTTCACGAGGCTGGTGGCGATTTCGTGCGCGTATCGCTGCACCTCCGTGGCCGGCTTGTTGCCGTAGGGATAGCGGCCCGTGTCACCGATGTACACCAAGTCCTCGGCGGGCAAAAGATCGATGACGGCACGCGCCACCGTGAGTCCCCCGAAGCCGGAGTCGAACATTCCGATCGGCTGCACCATCGGTACTCAGACTATGGGTTCGTCACCACGAGTACGTTGAGTGTGTGCTCGCGGCCACTCTTCTCGCAATCGGAGCAGCGATTCTGCACGCTGGATGGAATCTCGCGATCAAGCAGCGTGGCGATCGCTGGCTCGCACTGTGGGGACAATTCTTCGTGGCCGGTGCCGGCTGTGTCGTTCTTCTCGTCGCGCTCGGCGGCGTGCCGGCAAGCGCATGGGTGTGGGCGTCGCTCAGCGGGCTCACCCACGCCGGTTACCTGTGGAGCCTCGCCCGCGCATACGACCTCGGCGACTTCTCGGTCTCCTACCCCATTGCCCGCGGGACCGGCGCGGTGCTCGCGGCGATCGGCGGCGTGATGTTGCTCGACGACTCGCTGTCGGCACTCAACGTCGTTGGCATCGCGGTGACCGTCGTTGGTTTGTGGCTGCTTGCTGGACCCGCCGACAACGCACACGTGCGCGCGGCCCTTGCCGTGGCGGCAACGATCGGCGTGTACTCGGTGATCGACAGCCACGGTTCACGCGACACGGGTGGAAACCTTTACGCCCTCACGACCTTCGTCGCCAGTGCGTTCTTCACGACGGTTCACGGCTTCGTCATCGGTCGCGGCCCGGCGATGCTGCCTGCACTGCGAACGCAATGGCGGCGATTCACCCTTGCAGGTGCGGCATCGGTACTCACCTACTGGATGGTTCTCGTCGCGGTGCAGCGGGCATCGGTGGGCTACGTCACCGCGCTGCGTGAGTCGAGCGTCATCATCGCCGCACTCGTCGGCGTCTTCGTGCTGAACGAGCCGAACGCAAGGCGACGAGTCACCGCTGCATGCATCGCAGTCGGCGGTCTCGTGATTCTCGTCGTCGGCTGACGAGTGCGATTCAGAAGTAGATGATCTTCTCGGCCGCGGCTTCGGCCACGTCGAGGTCGTCGGTGTAGGCGCCGGTCGACAGGTACTTCCACCCGCCGTCACAGACGATGAACACGATTGTTCCCTCGTCGATTTCGTTGGCCACCTTGATGGCACCCGCAAGCGAGGCGCCTGAGGACAGACCCGCGAAGATGCCGGTCTGCGAGACCAGCCGACGCGTCCATTCGATGCTCTCGCGCGGACGCACCACACGCTTGCGGTCGAGCAGTTCGAAGCCGTTCCAGTTCTCGAACACCGGCGGGATGTAGCCGTCTTCGAGGTTGCGCAGACCCTCGACGCGCTCGCCGAGCGGTGGCTCGATGGCGATGATCTTCACTTCGGGCTTGTGCTCGCGCAGGTAGCGACCCGTTCCCATCAGGGTTCCCGAGGTGCCGAGACCCGCGACGAAGTGCGTGATCTCCGGGCAATCACGCAGAACTTCGGGACCCGTAGTTTCGTAGTGGGCGCGCGGGTTGGCGTCGTTGCCGTACTGATAGAGGAAGCACCACTCGGGGTGCTTTTCGGCCATCTCCTGCGCGCGACGCACGGCGCCGTTCGAGCCCTCTTCACCGGGCGTCAACACGATGTCGGCGCCGAAGATCTGGAGCATCTGGCGACGCTCGACCGACACGCTCGTCGGCATGAGAATGGTGATCGGGTAACCCTTGATCTGGGCGATGGCGGCGAGCGCGATACCGGTGTTGCCCGACGACGGCTCGAGAATGCGCTGGCCGGGCTGCAGGCGACCGTCTTTTTCGGCGGCTTCGATCATCGCCTTGGCGATGCGGTCCTTCACCGAACCAAAGGGGTTCTGGTTCTCCAACTTTGCGACGAGGCGTACCGACGGCTTTGGCGAGAGCACGCTGACGTCGACCATCGGGGTGTTGCCGATGAGGTCAAGCACGCTGTCGTTCACCATGTTGAGTCGGGTCTCGATGCTCATGCTCAGCCTCCTTCCGACGGTTGGGGTCCCACCGAAGCGGGATCAAAAAACGACTAAACCTGTCGGAATTGTACTGAATTGTCGTGCGGCTTGCTCAGGCGAGCCAATAGGCCGTCGAGATGTCCTCTTCGGTGATCTGCGAACCCTCGGGAGCGGCCTGGTCGATGCGGAAGCTGCGCGCCTCGGGCACCTCCCGCGCCAGGGTCACGATCAGGTAGTGCCACCCCGGGTCGGGGGCCTGCGCCACGTCGGTCGGGCTGGGGTACGCCTCGCTGTGGGTGTGGCTGTGCATCACACCGATGATCTCCAGGCCGTCGGCCTCGGCCGCGAGTTCGGCACGCAGGTGCTCTTTCGGGTCGATCGTGTAGACGCGCGCACTGTTCGCCACGTTCGTGCACGGCACGAAGCGCACGACCTCTGCCCTGTCGGGCCGACCCACCATCAAGCCGCACGCTTCGTATGGGTACCCCGCAAGGGCGTGGTCGTGCATCGCACGCAGTTCGGTTTCGGGAACCGTCAGCTTCGACGTCGCGGACACGACGACGAATCTACCGACACGTATCAGGCAACGGCGAGACCCCGGGCCGAGAGAATCCGGCGACGCAACGGCGAGAAGCCGACCTTTTCGACGAGAAGGCCGCAGGCAAGAACGAGCGCAACACCCGCGAGCATCAACGACATGTTCTGCGAGTTGCGACCTTCGGTGAGGATGTTGCCGAGACCGGATCCAAGATCTCCGGTCGTAGCGATCAACTCGGCAGCCATCAACGAACGCCACGCAAATGCCCAGCCTTGTTCGAGACCCGTCAGATAGCCCGGCATGGCAGCAGGCAACAAGACACGCCTGACCTGTCGAATGCCGCGCAGACCCAGCATCTTCGCTGCGCGCAATTGTGTCGGTGGAATGAGATCGACACCGCTGACGAGCGAGTTGGCAATCGACGGAACGGCTCCGAGGAGAATGATTGCGTAGAGAGTCGTGGAAGTGGTGCCGAAGAGCACGATCGAAATCGGCACCCACGACACCGAGGGCAATTGCTGCAGCGCACTGAGAACCGGCCGCACGAACGAGCGCACCGGTCTCACCATCGCGACGAGCAGTCCGAGGGGTGTCGCGATTGCAATCGACAAGAGAAAGCCGAACACGCCCCGGTGGAGGCTGTTCCACATGGATGACAGCAGCACTCCGTCCGACCACAACCCGCCCAACGCTTCTGCAACCATCGCAGGTGACGGAACTTCGGACGTGGGCTTGACCTCGGCCCACACGATCAACTGCCAAACAGCGAGGACACCGGCAGTCCCGAACACGAAGGGCTTCGCCGCCCCACCGAGAGCACGCAGCCTAGGCACCCACGACCACCTTGCGCAGAGCACCCGTGATCTCGCGTTCGAGACCGTGCACCTCGTCGGACGCGGGATCGCGGGGATACGTCTCGCTGACGTACCATTCGGACACGATGCGACCCGGCCGCGAAGCCATCAGAATCACTCGCTGACCCAGGGTCACCGCCTCGCGGACGTTGTGTGTCACGAACACGACGGTGAGTCCGTGCTCTTTCCACAGCGTCACGAGCTCATCGTGCAACGTGTCACGGGTGATCGCATCGAGCGCAGAGAACGGCTCATCCATCAAAAGCACGCGCGACCCGCGGGCAAGAGCACGAGCAATCGCGACACGCTGACGCATCCCGCCCGACAATTCGTGTGGGCGCTTGTTTTCTTCGCCGGCCAGACCGACGAGTCTCAACAACCTGTCCGCTTCGCTGCGCTGGTCGGCTCGACGCAGACCTTTGTCGTGAAGCGCGAGTGCCACGTTGTCCCGGGCCGACAACCATCCGAACAGCGCGGGGTCCTGGAAGATGAGCGAGGGCGCGCTCTCGACTTCGACTCGTCCATCGCGCGGCGACTCGAGACCCGCGATCATGTTCAGCAACGTCGATTTGCCGCAGCCTGACGCACCGACAACCGACACAAAGTCGCCCTCTTCGATGCTCAGCGACACTGCTTCAAGCACGGGGGGCGCGTTCTCGCCGAAGACGACAGTGGCGTTGGAGATGGTGATCACAAGGGGGCTCCGAGGGTTATTCCGTAATTCGGAATACTATTCCACCAAAAGATGACAAGGTGAGTCAAGTTTTGTGACACATCTGCGTTTGCCAACATGGGCGAATGGCAGCAGAGCCCGGGGGCGTTCAGTCGGTGGCTCGGGCCGCATCGATCCTGCGATCGCTCGCCGAGCCGCACCCCGACGGTTCCCAGCCCGCCGACGGCCTGCCGCTTGCGGCCATCGCGAAGACCACCGGCCTGTCCCCCAGCACGACACATCGTCTGTTGCGCGCCCTCATCGCTGAACATCTGGTCGAACAGGATTCGGCTTCCGAGCGTTACCGCCTCGGACCCTTTGCGGGCGTGCTCGGTCAGGGCTATCTGTCATCGGCAGGACTCGAACGTGCGGTCCCGATCTTGCGTTCGTTGTGTCGTCAGACAGACGAATCGGTGAGCCTCGCCACGCTGCACGGCACGACGGCGCTCGTCGTGCTGCAGGAACACTCACCACAGCCGTTGCGCGTCGACCACTTGGCAGGCAAGGAACTGTTCCTCCACGCATCAGCCATGGGAAAGGCGCTGCTCGCGTTCTCGTCGACGCCCCCGAAGGAACTCGTCGCACAACTCGGTGACCTTCCGCGCTTCACCGACCGCACCATCACTTCACACGCAGCGATGGTGCGCGAGCTCGACAAAGTTCGCCAAACGGGCTACGCCACCAACGAGGGCGAGCGCTACGACGGCGCAAACGGTGTCGCCGTTCCCGTGCTCGGGCCGGGTGCATCGTCGACGACGTTCGCACTCGGCATCCAAGGCCCCTCGACGCGTCTCGGTGCCGAACGTATGGCGGAACTGGCCGACATTTGCCGTCGCGCCGCGGTGGATATCGCCGCATTGGGTATTCACTGAACGCCAAGATTCACCGTCACAACCCATGAAACCGACAGGCACCTCCGTTCTCGCGAGCAATCGCAAGGCACGCCACGACTTCAACATCATCGATGTGGTCGAGGCGGGAATCGTGCTGCTCGGCAGCGAGGTGAAAAGCCTGCGCACCGGCCAGGTTCAACTCGCCGATGCCTATGCGCGCATCGTCGACGGCGAGGTGTGGCTCGAAGGTGTGCACATCGCTCCGTACCAGTTCGCGGTCGGCGTCGGTGCGCACGACCCCGACCGCGCGCGCAAGTTGTTGCTGCACTCGGCCGAGATCCGCCGCTTCCGTGAGCGCATCATGAAAGACCGCCTCACCCTCGTACCGCTGTCACTGATTCTGAGGGACGGCAAGGTGAAGGTGGAACTGGCACTCGCACAGGGACGCACGAAAGGCGACAAGCGTCAGGCAATCGCCGAACGCGACGTGAAGCGCGAGATCCAACGCGAGATCTCGCTGCGCAACCGCCGCTAGTCACGCACCCGGCGTGTTGCGACCCGCCGCGTGGCGCCCGGCGATGAAACCAAACACCATTGCCGGGCCGAGAGTTCCGCCGGGCCCGCCGTATGTCATTCCGAAGGGCGAGCCCATCACGTTGCCCGCTGCATAGAGACCGGGAATCGGATCGCCGTCGACGTTCAACACGCAGGCGTTCGCATCGACGCGCGGGCCACCCTTCGTGCCGAGGCAACCACTCTTGATCTCGAACGCATAGTACGGACCGCGCTCGAGGGTCCCGAGCGTCGCGTCGCGGCGACCCTTGCGATACGGGTCACCCCACCAGCAATCGAATGCGCTGTCGCCGCGGCCGTAGTCGGGGTCGTGGCCGGCGCCGACGTTCTCGTTCCAGCGCGCAATGGTGCGCACCAGTTCGTCACCGTCGATGCCGAGCTTCGCCGCCAGGTCGCGGGGCGTCTCACCACGGGGAATCCAATCCGGGACAACGGAACCGTTGCCGCCGGCGCTGATGCGAAAGCCGTAGGTGTCGACGTACTGCTGGTCGAAAACCAACCAGCACGGCAGGTTCTCGTACTCGAACTTCGAGACGTTCTCCACGTGGAACGCCGCACCGAAGGCGTTGTAATTCGCTGCCTCGTTGGTGAACCGACGCCCACGCTTATTGACCATGATCGAGTGCGGCAGGGTGCGCTGGCCGTTCACCAGCACCTTGCCCATTCGGTTCGCCTCCGGCGGAACCACACCGGTGGGAATCCACCATGCCTCGCGCATGTTTGACAACATCGCGCCGGCCTTCATCGCCATGCGCAGACCGTCACCCGTCGACGTTTCGATCGACACCGGATGCGTCATCGGCCCGCGGGTGAATGCGCGAACCAGTTCCTTGTCGTGTTCGAAACCGCCCGACGCGAGAATCACGCCCTTGCGTGCACGCACCACGACCGGCCCCTTCGGCGTCTCCATGTGCACGCCGACGACCTCGCCGTTCTCGATGACCAATTCGCGGCCCGCGCACAACACGCGGGGGTGGATGCCGCGGTCGAGGCACGCCTTCAGCAGACGACCCGCTAGCGCCTGACCGCACCCACGTTCGTTGTGTGCCTTGCGCCGCGCGTGCTCTTCCGGTGACGGCGGCTTCGGTACGGCCTTGCCGAGCGGCGTTTCACTCATAGTGATGTGCGGATCGGCGAAGTACGGCGACGGCGTCACCATGTCTTCCCACTCCCCCAGTTCTTCGAACGGGAAGATCGGGCATTCGATCGTTCGCCCGCCCTCGGGGCTGCCACCCGGAAACTCGGGGTGGTAATCGGGCATCTCCGGCACGGCGTAGAACTGCACCGGAGTCTTGGCTTCCAGAAAATCGACCATGTCGGGGCCGTTGTCGATGTACGCATCGACGAGACGCTCTTCGAGCATGTCGCGCGACAGCGACATGATGTAGGTCTTCGCCTTGTCGCGGCTGTCGTGAACCCCAACTTCCGGCATGTGCGGATTGTTCGGAATCCACACCTGGCCGCCAGACCAGGCGGTGGTGCCTCCCACGAGCGATGCCTTTTCGAAGATCGCAACCGATGCGCCGAAGTCGTGGGCCACGACCGCCGCGGTGAACCCCGCGGCGCCCGTGCCCAAGACGACGACGTCGAACTCTTCATCCGGAAGTTGAGACATCGTTGGTGCCGTTCCCTCTCTTTGTTACCGCCACCTCACTTGCCGCATTATTTGCAACAAGTGTTGTAGAATCTACCACAAGGAACAACCCGCCGCCACAAGTTGAGGGGAACGACATGCCCAAAATCGTCGACCACGAAGAGCGTCGCCGCGAGGTGACCCTCGCGGCCGCCCGAATCGTCATCGGCGAGGGGCGCCACGCCCTCACTGCCCGTCGCGTCGCCGCCACCACCGGTTGGTCGACCACCGTCGTTTCGCACTACTTCGACAACATGGCCGACCTCTTCTACGAGACGTATTCATTTGCCACCGCCCGATCGCGCCGTCGTGTCGAACGGGCTCTCGCCGCCGACCCCGGCAACATCGAGGGCCTCATCGAAGCCGTTCTCCCCCTCGACCAAGAGCGTCGGGACGACTGGAAGATCTGGTTCGCCTTCTGGAGTGAAGCGTTGACCAACCCCACCTACGCCGACGAACAAAGTCAGCGCGCCGCCACCACCCGCGAACGACTGAAGACCTGTCTCGGCGTGAAGAAAAAAAACGGCACGATTTGCCGCAATGGCGACATCGACGAAGCCGCCGATCGCCTCTCGGCCCTCATCCCCGGGATCGCCAGTGCAGCCACATTCGACCCGAAGGCCTGGCCTACCACCCGCCAGCGCGCCGTTCTGCGCAGCGAACTCGCCCTGCTGAAGTAGACCCAGAGTGCTACATGCATGGTGCATGCTATTTTCATGCACATGGCCGCACTCCAAGTTCGAAACCTTCCGGACGATCTACACGACCTTCTGCGCCAGCGCGCCGATACTGAGGGTCGAACGATCAGCGAAGTGGTGACCGAGATCCTCAACCGTGAACTTCGACGCCCGCGGATTCACGAATGGCTCGACCTCGTCTCACAAACTCCATCCGTTGACATCTCGACAGATCAAATCGTTTCGATCGTCCGCGAAGGGCGAGCCTCGCGTTGAGTGTCATCGATGCATCCGCCCTGATCGAAATATTGCTGAAGGACGAAACTGCAGCAAAGTCGCGGCGCCTTCTCTCTCACGATCTCTTCGCCCCCGCCATCCTGATTCCTGAAACAGTCAATGCCCTCAAGAAGTCGGCGAGGCTGAAGTTAGTGACCAAGGCGATCGCCAGGGACAAAGTCGCGTATCTTTCGCTGCTGCCGATCGACCTGGTACCGATGCAGCGGCTCTCACTCGATATTTGGGAACTGTCCGACTCCTTCTCGGCGTACGACGCCTGCTACGTATCGCTAGCGAAGCAGCTTGAACACACCTTGATAACCACCGACACAAAACTCGCTAGGGAGGCCCAGCGATTCGTCGAGGTTCACGTCCTCAGTTGATGTCCTTCGTCTAGCCCAGCGGCAATAGTCCTTCGACATCGTGGCGATACTCGCCGGTGTCCAGAAAGTTGCGCAACTTCACCACGGTGTTACGGATGAAGTTTGGAATGATCGCCCGATGCTCGGCGTTGGTCGTCACCAACAGATCGTTCAACAACAGCAGGTTGCGGTGGGCTACGAGAGTTTCGAAATCTTCGACTGAGTATTCGGGAAGCGGCCGTAGCGACACGTAGCCCTCGAACAATGCATCGACATGGTCGTGCTCCGGTCGTCTGTAGTACGTGGCCACCGCGAGGTCCTGAATCGGAAGACCGATGCCACTGTCGTCGAAGTCGAACACCGACAAACGGCCTCGATACCACTTCATGTTCCAGTTGTGCAGGTCGGTGTGGATGGGCTGGGGTGATCCGGCCGCGAACAATTGCTTCATCGTCGACGCCGACCGATCGACCATCGTGCGGATGATGGCGAAGTCATCGTCATCGACTCCCAGGTTTTCGGGCGTCAGGCGATCGGGAAATGTCCAGAACGGCTCATCGAACACCGACATCTCGGCACCGCTGGACGGACGCCACGTTGCACCGTGGTTATGCAGGGTGGCCATCGCCCGGCCTGCCGCACGCATCTTCTCGAGCGTCGGTGCTTCACCAAGATCGCGACCTTTCAACCAACTGAACACCGCGACACTGAGATCACGTTCGAGGTCGGGGGAAAATACCGACGCAACCAGGTCTCCGCCGGTCGTGCGCAGTGGAGCAGCAACCGTGAGATCGGTATCCCGCGCCAGCGCATCGATCCACTGCAGTTCTGCTGCGATGTTCGCAGGCGAGCGACGCGAATTGACATTGATTCTCATCGCCAACTTCGTGCCATCGGTCGTATCGACGCGGAAGGTCGTGTTGAAGCCGTGTTCGAGAAGGGTCAGGCGATCAACGGCCACCGGGAAACTACGCAGCGCCTCGACTGCCACCGTGCGCATGCGGGACACCTGTGCGCGCTTCGACAGCGCAACGAAATCGGACTCCCCTGTCACATCAGCGACGATATCGCCCACCCCCGCCCTACACTGACGACACGTTCACACAACGGGGCTGACAGGTTTCGACAGCAGGTCCGCTGGGCGATCGTGCGACCCGAGTTGCTCAGACTCGAAAAACGGGGCACAAACATAATTGCCAACGAGCAATTCGCTCTCGCCGCCTGATTCATCAGGTGTCAGAGAGCACTCGTGAGCCGCGAGGCCGCACGGGGCCAGTTCACCGCAGCCCGGCAACAGAAGCGGTGGATGACGGCGTGAAAGAACGCTGACAGCACGAAAGCGCGCTGACCGATCGGAAAGACGATCCGCTGTCCGGGCAACCGAACAGCCGACCCGCCG
>JBBANY010000066.1:0-13002 GCA_040401695.1 Ilumatobacteraceae bacterium | reverse complement strand
GAGCATCGATCACCGATGCCGACTACGTGGCCGCCGGTGCCGACATCGTGCCCGCAGCCGCCGATGCGTGGGCATGCGACATGGTCGTGAAGGTGAAGGAACCGAAAGTCGAGGAGTTCGGCTACATGCGTCGCGACCTCGTGCTCTTCACCTATCTGCATCTCGCCGCATATCCCGAAGTCGCAAAGGCTCTCGTCGCATCCGGCACCACGGCATTCGCCTACGAAACCGTGCAGACGAAGGACCGTCAATTGCCGCTGCTCGCGCCGATGAGTGAGGTCGCCGGCCGACTCGCCCCGCAGATGGGCGCACACTTCCTCGAGCGCACCCACGGCGGTCGTGGTGTGTTGATGGGTGGCGCACCGGGCGTGCGCCCTGCGCGCGTCGTCGTTCTTGGCGCAGGCAACGTGGGTTGGAACGCGGCCTGGATCGCAGCGGGCATGGAAGCCGAGGTGATTCTCCTCGACAAGAACATCGATCGCCTGCGCTATGTCGACCAGATCCACAAGGGTCGCATCATGACCCTCGCCTCGAACCGCGGCGCCATCGAACGATCGGTCGCCGAGGCCGACCTCGTCATCGGAGCGGTACTGGTCGCAGGGGGCCGCGCGCCCGTCGTCGTCTCCGAGGCGATGGTGAAGACGATGAAGCCCGGTGCGGTCATCGTCGACGTCGCGGTCGACCAGGGTGGCTGCATCGAGACGACGAAGGAAACCACCCACTCGAAACCGACGTACGTGCTGCACGACGTCGTTCACTACGCCGTCGGCAACATGCCGGGTGCGGTGCCCCACACCAGCACTTACGCACTCACCAACGCGACGCTCCCCTTCGTCATCGCGGTCGCGCAGAAGGGACCACGCGATGCGGTCACCTCCGACGAGTCACTCGCATTCGGGCTGAACGTCGCGGGCGGTGCCGTCACCAACCAGCCGGTCGCCGAGGCATTGAATCTTTCCTACGTCGCTCCGGCCGAGGCAGTGAAGTAGCGGCATGCCAACGCCCGTCAGAGAACTCGACCTGCCGTTCCTCGGCCTCGGCGACGACCGCGACGAACGACTCGCGGCCACGCTGCGCGCCGCGGAACAGTCGTGGCTGGCACGGGGAGAGGTCGGCTATTCGATTCTGCGCTACGACGACGTCGTCGCCGTGCTGCGCGACAAGCGCTGGCACAGCGCGATTCCCCTCGTCATCGAAATGTCGGCCGAGGCGACACCCGAATTCAAGATGCGTCGCCGCGAATCGATTCTTTCCGCGGAGGGCGACACGCATGTACGGCTGCGCCGTCTGGTTGCACCCGCATTCTCGCCGCGGCGTGCCGACACCTTGCGGCCCGCCATGCGCGAGGTGGTCGGCAGCCTCATCGACCGCGTCGCTTCATCCGGTAGCGCCGACATCGCCACCGAGATCTGCGAGCCCTACCCGATTCCGATCATCTGCGAACTGCTCGGCGCGCCGAAGTCCGACTGGGAACTGTTCAGCCGATGGGCAACCGACGTGCTGCGCGTGTTCGACAACAACTTCAAGGTCGACATGCCTGCGATCATGGCCGCACAGGACGAACTCAACGCCTACACGCGCGCCCTCATCGCCGATCGTCGCGCCACGCCGCGCGACGACCTCCTGACCGACCTCATTGCCGCCGAGGAGGCGGGCGACAAACTGACGACCGAGGAACTGGTGATGATGGTCGAGGCCGTCATCGTCGGAGGCACCGACACCACCCGGAATCAACTCGGCCTCGCCGTCGACATGCTGATCGACCATCCCGACAAGTGGCGCCTTCTGGCCGACGATCCCTCGACTGCCCCGCGGTTCGTCGAGGAGACGATGCGCATGAACGGAGCCGTGCGCGCCACGGGCCGCGTCGCGTCGTGCGACATCGAATACCGCGACGTTCTCTTCCCTGCTGGCACGATCGTCTTCCCGGGCCTCGCCTCCGCCAATCGTGATGCTGCGGTCTTCGCCGAGCCCAATCGTTTCGACCCGACGAATCGCGAGGCCGGGCAGCCCCAACTCACCTTCGGGTCGGGCATTCACTATTGCCTCGGCGCTGCTCTTGCCCGGGCCGAACTGCAAGAGGCGCTGCCCCTCCTGGCCCGCCGCATGCCGAACATTCGCCGTGCCGGAGAGCCGCGCTACAAGATCGCCACCGCGGGCATCTTCGGGCCGACTTCATTGCCCGTCGGGTTCGATCCGACTTGATGTGCCGGACTGACCTATCGTCTCCGTCATGTCCCCCAAGAAGAACCTGAAGCTCGGCTACAACACCGGATACTGGGGCAGCGGCCCGCCTGCCGGTGCACTCGAAGGAATCAAAGAGGCCGACCGTTTGGGTTTCGACTCGGTGTGGACGGCCGAGGCATACGGCAGTGACGCACTTACGCCGCTTGCGTGGTGGGGTGCGCACACCGAACGCGTTCGCCTCGGCACCGGCATCATCCAGATGAGCGCTCGCACTCCGGCCGCCACCGCGATGGCGGCGATGACGATCGATCACCTCAGCAACGGCCGTTTCATCCTCGGCCTCGGTGCGTCCGGACCACAGGTGGTCGAGGGCTGGTACGGCCAGCCCTATCCGAAGCCGTTGGCCCGTACACGTGAGTACATCGGCATCGTGCGCGACATCATCCGCCGCGAAACGCCGATCAACCATCACGGCGAGTTCTACGACATGCCGTACCCGGGCGGCGCGGGGCTCGGCAAGCCACTGAAGAGCACCATTCACCCTCTCCGCAAGGAGATCCCGATCTTCCTCGGCGCTGAAGGCCCGAAGAACGTCGCTCTCGCAGCCGAAATCTGCGACGGCTGGCTGCCATTGTTCTTCTCGCCGAAGGAAGACCCGTTCTACCGCAAGTGCCTGAACGAAGGTTTCGCAAGGAGTGGCGAAGCCGGCAAGGCCGACCGCTTCGAGGTCGCCTCGGGTCTCTTCATCATCCCCGGCGACGATGCAGAGAAGTGCGCCGACTTCGTGCGTCCGTTCCTCGCCCTCTACGCGGGTGGCATGGGTGCGCGCGGAGCGAACTTCCACTTCGAGGTGTTCGCACGCATGGGTTACGAGGACGTCGCTCTGAAGGTGCAGGACCTCTATCTCGCGGGCAAGAAAGCCGAGGCCGCCGCGGCAATTCCGCTGTCGATGGTCGAGGATGTGTCACTCGTCGGTCCGGTCGCGAAGATCAAGGATGAACTGGCGAAGTGGCGCGAGACCTGCATCACCACGTTCCTGCTGAGCGGCCCGCCCCAGACGCTGTCGATGTACGCAGAGATCCTCGCCGACTGATGACCGAGATCAAGCGTGGCACCGTGCGTGCCGCGCTTCAGTCCCGCGCGTTCCGGCTGATGTTCGCCGGTTCGTTCATGTCGAACGTGGGCACCTGGATGCAGAACGTCGTCCTACCGGCCTACATCTACAACCGCACGGGCCGCGCGTCGCTCGTCGGTCTCTTCATCTTCGCCCAACTCGGACCGCTGCTCGTTCTCTCGATTCCCGCGGGCGTCATCGCCGATCGCTTCGACCGACGCAGATGGTTGATCGTCACCCAGACGATTCAGATGTCGTTCTCCTTCCTCCTCTTTCCCCTCACCGCGAACGACGCCCACATCGGCTGGATCTTTGTCGCACAGTTGGGTGTCGGCATCGGCAACGCGCTGAATGCGCCCGCGTGGTCGGCTTCCTTGCCCAGCCTCGTGCCGCCCGAAGACCTCGCCGGCGCCATCTCGCTCAATTCGACGATCATCAACGGTTCGCGCGTCATCGGTCCGATCATCGTCGCACTTCTTGCCAACTGGGGCGTCAGCACTTCGCAGGTGTTCTTCATCAACTCGCTCACGTATCTCTTCGTGATCTTCGCGTTGTTGCGCGTCACGATTCCGCATCTCGCCGCGGTCGGCTCGGACGAGGGCTGGCGACAACTCACCACCGGTATCCGCATCGCGAGGGAACGCCGCGTCATCGGCCGCCTCATCCTCACGCTCGCAACGTTTTCCTTTCTCTCGCTCCCCTACGTCGGCCTATTTCCCGCAGTTGCCCGACTCAACTTCGGCATCGACGAAACTGGCTCGACGTACCGGTGGCTGTATGCGACCTGGGGACTCGGCGCTGCACTCGGCGGCCTCGCCATCGGCACCGTTCTCGTGTCCGTCGACAAGCGCTTGATCATCCGCTGCGGGTTCGCCGCGTTCGCGGTGTTCCTCGCCTTGTTCGGCGTCGCAAACACACAACTTCTTGCGTTCATCGTCGCGTTTCCTCTCGGCATCGCCTACTTCGGTACGACGACCGCGATGATGACCGTGCTCCAGTCCCGCCTCGCGCCCAACGAACGCGGGCGGGTGATGTCGCTGTGGTTCATGGCATTCGGCGGAACGGTGCCGATCGGCAACCTGATCTTCGGACCCGTCATCGACGCGATCGGCGCACGGTGGGTCCTCGTCGGCGGTGCGGTGTGGGCACTGTTTCTCGCCTGGTGGTGCAACGTGAAGAGCCTCGAGGGCTCAGCCGAGGACAAGTCGCACTACGTGGTCGAGCCCGACGACGCGTGAGAACCTAACGCTCGCGCCAACGCATGATGTCGTCGAGCGACAGCGTTGATCCGCAGGCCGCTGCCGCCGCCAACACATCAGGCTTCGAAAGCGGCGCCGTGTCGAAGTAATCGGCCGCGTAGACCACCGCACCATCTCGATAACGACGCACACTCGTTCCTCGCGTCATTTCGACCCTTCCGCCGTTGGGAACGATCGCCTTTTGCACCCACTCCTGAACGAAAACCTCGCCGTCATCGAAAATGGGCCCGAGTGGCTCGAACACGATGTCTCCGCACTTCGGCATCACGTCGAGTAGCCACGCCGTGATTTCGTCACGACCACGAAAGGTTCCGAATATCGGATCGTGATACTCGGAATCAGTCTCGTGAAAACGCCGGCAGTCGGCCTCGAAATCGAAGTTGCGTACTCTGCTTTCTTCGACATTCGGATCGGTTCGCCATGAGACTTCTGGAACAGGCGGGAGACCCGCGTTGGGATCGGTGCGGAACGGGCCGGTGTCGTAGACGTCGCACGACCAGTTGATCCATCCATCGCGGTAGCGCCGGACCGACACTCCGCGGCCAACGTCGATCGGGTCACCCGCGCCTCCGATCGCCTTGGGGTCGATCACCATCTTCCACTCGTCGACGCTGGCGCTACCGGAACCGTCCGCAAACACGTGCGCCTCGTGGGTGGGCACGAACTCAAGAAACGGAACCGAGGACATCGTCGGAACCAACCACCCGCGAATGTCGCGTTGACCGTGGTACGCGCCGTAGATCGAATCGAAGTAGATGGAATCAGTGGGGTGCATGAGGTCGGCCATCAGTTGCACACCGAACGTACGACCAGCCGCAGCAACGTCGGGATGTCCGAGCGCGGCCAGCATGTCGCTGACTCCCAGACCCGATGAGCTCTCGATGAGACGATCAATGGTGGTCGCTGGATCCCCCACGAACCCTGCGAGAAAACCGTGAACGAAACCCTCGACTGTCGATGCCGTCATGCGCCGATGTTAGGCGCCATCAGGACCCGCACGATTCGGTCGAGCCCGACGACGCGTGAGGCCTTGAACAGCACCGCGGAGTCCGCGGGCAGCAACTTCACCATCGTCGCCACCTCGTCGTGGTCGTCGATTCGCCGCGCGCCGTAGAGGTCGGTTCCCACCGCGACGACGTCGATGCCCAACTTCGCAGCGTGCGCCGCAACGGCCCGGTGCATCGCCTCGGAATCGGCGATCTCGGCCATCTCACCGAGTACCGCGACACGACGACGGGCGGGCATCGCGGCCATCGTGTCGAGCGCGGCCATCGCCGACGTGGGGCTCGCGTTGTATGAATCATCGACGATCGTGAGACCGCCAACTCGGTGAATCGCCATGCGCATCGGCGACAATTCCGAGCGCCCCAGCGCCGCTGCAACGGCGGTCGGTTCGCAATCGGTCAACGCCGCCACGAGCAGAGCGGCCGCTGCGTTCGAGACCATGTGAAGACCGGGGGTCGGCAACACACAGCCACCATTGCCCCATCGCGAATCGAAACGAAAGGCGACACCCTCTGCCCCGCGCTGCTCGACTGCGCCGAAGCGCATGTCGGCACCGTCCGCGGACCCGTAGGTGAACACCCGCGCGTCGGTCAGGTGGCGCATCGCCGCCACTCGTTCGTCGTCGGCGTTGAGAACCGCGATACCCGTCGGCGGGAGCGCCTCGATCAGTTCACCCTTCGCACGGGCGATGCCGTCGACACCGCCGACACGTTCACCGTGCGACTCGCCGACACGAGTGACGACGGCGATGTCGGGCCGGGCAAGCGCGGCCAGACGAGCAATCTCGCCGAAACCGCGCATTCCCATCTCCAACACCAGGGCGCCTGCATCGTCGGGTGCGTTCAAGAGCGTGACCGGCATTCCCTGGTCGTTGTTCAACGACTTTTCGCTCGCTCCGACACTGAACTTCGTACGCAACGCCGCGGCGACGTAGTCCTTCGTCGTCGTCTTGCCGACCGAACCGGTGATGCCGACCACCCTCCCGTCGACCCGCGGCGCGAGCACACCACGGGCCCAACGTCCGAGTTCGGTGAGTCCCGTCGAGGTGTCGGGAACCACGATCTGCGGCACGGCACAACCGGGCACCTCGCGCGAGACCAGCACCGCAGAACAGCCCGCGTGAACGGCATCGACGACGAAGTCGTGGCCGTCGCGAGCGGCAACCACTGCGACGAACAGATTGCCGGGCGCGAGTGAACGCGAGTCGTAAGAAACACCGGCACACACCACCGACGCGTCGCCGATGACCCTTGCGTTTGGCGCACGCGCCGCGTCGGCAACGGGAATCCGCATACCGTGACGCTACCGCCGGTGGCTAGTACCGTCGGGGCCATGAGCGGCGCGAAGGTCAACCTCGTCGTCCTGTTCGGCGGCGAGTCGGCCGAGCACGACGTCAGTTGCGTGACGGCCGCACACGTGATCGCAGCCGCTAACCCGACGACGTACGACATCACGGCAATCGGCATCGACCGCGACGGTGCGTGGCATCGCGCCGACGCTTCACCCGCCGCGACGTCATCGGGTCGTCTCGTCCCGACGGGCCCGTCGATTGCGCTGTCGGATCTTCCCCGGCGCAACACGGTCGTGTTGCCACTGCTGCATGGCCCGCTCGGCGAGGACGGCACCGTGCAGGGCATGCTCGAAGTTGCCAACGTTCCCTACGTAGGAGCAGGCGTGTTGTCGAGTGCCCTGTGCATGGACAAGGCGATGGCAAAGCAAATCGTTGCGGCAGCCGGACTGCCCCAGCCGCATTTCCGCGTCGTCCACGAACCGCATTTCGAGAATGCCGAGATCGATGAAGTCATCGCCTCGGTGGGCCTGCCCATGTTCGTCAAGCCCGCGAACATGGGGTCGTCGGTCGGAGTGCGCAAGGCGAAGACCCGCGACGAAGCGCTCGCCGCGATTCGCCATGCATTCGTCTTCGACGAGTGGGCGCTGTGCGAGGAGGCCATCGTCGGCCGCGAGATCGAGGTGGCGGTTCTCGGCAACGTGACACCCGAAGTGTCATTGCCCGGCGAAATTGTCGCAGGTGCCGAATTCTACGACTACGGCGACAAGTACGTGAATGCCTCGGCGCAACTGATCATTCCCGCGGTTCTCGACACCGACCAGACGCGCATCGTTCGGGAACTCGCAGCCCGCGTGTACGGCGAACTGCGCTGCGAGGGCATGGCTCGTGTCGACTTTTTCTTCGAGGAAAAGGGTCGCGGGTTCTTACTCAACGAGGTGAACACGATTCCCGGCTTCACGCCGATCTCGATGTACCCGAAGATGTGGGAAGCCACGGGACTGCCCTACGACAAGTTGATCGATCGCCTTGTCGAACTTGCCCTCGACCGTCGCTCACGCAGCAAGCGCGGCGCGCAGGAACGCAAGTAGTTCCGCGCGCAGTTTGCGCAACGAAACAACACCGGGCTCCCAACCAACTGCACGTAGCGCAACGGGTTCGGTCGCAACGCCGACGACGGTCGAATACGCAAAGGCCATCAACAGCCGTGCATCGGCACGCCGCAGACGTCCGGCATCCATCTCGCCCTCGAGGTACGCAACCGCGAGGTCCACGAGAGGCTTCATGCGCAAGACAACCGCGTTTGCAAGCTCAGGGCTCAGCCTGTTCAGTTCGCGCACCAAACCCAACAATGCGGGCCGCCGCACCGCGGGCCTGAAGACGGCCGTCACCGCGGCCTCGACGCGCGCGAAACCGTGCGGCGCGCTGCGCACCGCAGCCCCCACTTCGACAACCAATTCGTCGGCAACGCGCTGCAGAACCGCAACGACCAACTCTTCCTTCGACGGAAACCAATAGAGCAGGGTCTGCTTGGCAACCCCCACCCCACGGGCGATGTCGTCGAGGCTGGTGGCGTCGATGCCCGAGGTGCCGAATCGGTCGAGCGCCTCTTCGAGGATCCGCTCCCGCGTGGGCTTTCCGGACATGTTGCGGAGGCTACTGGACCTCCTCTACCAATTGGTAGAGAAACCTGCTAGAACTACCCCCGATGATTGCGGAGTCATTGGCGGGGCGGCGCATTGCCATTACGGGGTCGACGGGGTTCGTCGGCACGGCCCTCGTTGAAAGGCTTCTCCGCAGCGCACCCGGGTGCGAACTGTTTCTCATCGTGCGCGGTGGCCGACGTGGCGCTGCGAGCCGCGTCAAGCGCGAGATTCTCAACAACGATGCATTTGATCGCCTGCGCAGCGAGTTGAAGGACACTGCCGAAGATTTCGATGCGATGTGCGCCCGACGCGTGCATGCGATCGACGGTGACATTTCGGTCGACGGCCTTGGGCTCTCCGAGTCGGGTCGTGCGCAACTCGCGTCGTGCGACATCATCATTCACTCCGCAGCGGCGGTGGCGTTCGACTCCCCCCTCGACTCGGCGGTCGAGGTGAACCTTCTCGGCCCGGTGCGCCTTGCAGCAGTGTTGAACGAACTGCACGCGACATCGGCGACCAAGCCCCACCTCGTGGCCGTCAGCACGTGCTACGTGGCAGGCAACCGTCGCGGTCATGCGCCGGAGCTACTCGTGTCGGAGGGTCCATTCGACATCGGCCTCGACTGGCGAGCCGAAGTCGATTCGGCGCGACGCCTGCGTGGCGACATCGAAGCCGCAAGCCGCACGCCCCACGCACTCGAACGCTTCCGTGCCGATGCACGGCGCGAACTCGGCGCAGCCGGAGCACCGGCACTCGCAGCCAAGACGGAACAACTGCGCGACAAGTGGGTGCAGAACGAACTCGTGCAGGCGGGCCGTTCGCGTGCGGCGAGCGTCGGCTGGCCCGACGCCTACGCGTTCACCAAGGCCCTTGCCGAACAGGCGGTGTTCGAAACAAAGGGCGACCTTCCCGTCAACATCGTGCGGCCGTCGATCATCGAATCCGCACTCGCCGAACCCAAGCCCGGCTGGATCCGCGGGTTCCGCATGGCCGAGCCGGTCATCATTTCCTACGCGCGCGGCTTGCTGCGCGAGTTCCCCGGTGTGCCCGAGGGAACCATCGACGTCATTCCCGTCGACATCGTCGTTGCGGCAATCATCGCGGTCGCCGCGAAGGGTCCCGAGGCTCCCTTCATCACGCAGGTTGCGTCGGGCAGTACGAACCCGCTTCGATACAGCCAACTCGTCGACAACGTTCGTGACTGGTTCACCGCCCATCCCGTGCACGACGCCGAGGGCCAACCGATCGTCGTGCCCGATTGGAACTTCCCCGGTCGTGGCCGCGTGCAGAAGCAGTTGAACAGGGCCCAAACATTGGTCACCCGCGGCGAGCGCCTGTTGCAGTCGTTGCCGTTGCGCGGCACGCAGGCGACGTGGAGCGCGAAGCTCGAGGAGCGCCGCATCGAAATCGAGCGTGCGCTCGAATACGTCGAGCTGTACGGCCTGTACACCGAGTGCGAAGCGATCTATTCGGTCGACAACCTGCTCGGCGTTTGGAACGAACTCGACGAAGCCGACCAGGCCGCCTTCTGTTTCGACCCACGCGCCGTGTCGTGGGACCACTACGTGCAGAACATCCACCTGCCGTCGGTTGTCGAACACGCACGCGTGAAGATGACGCCGGGCAAGACGAAAACCGACCGCAGCGCACGACTGCGCTCGAACGTGCTGTCACCGAACCGCCAGGTGGCGGCGTTCGACTTGGAGAACACGTTGATCGCCTCGAACGTGGTCGAGAGCTATTCGTGGTTGGCCACCCGCCACCTGAACGGCCCCGAACGCATGCGCTACATCATGCGCACCCTGCGCGAGGCGCCAACGCTGCTCAGCATGGACCGCAAAGACCGCGGCGACTTCCTGCGCTACTTCTACCGCCGCTACGAAGACGCCCCCGTCGAACAGATCGAGCGCGATGCGATGGAGATGATGACCCACATCATCGTCGCCAAGTCCTTTCCCGCGGCCATTCGCCGCGTGCGCGAACATCGCGCGCTCGGCCACAAGACAATTCTCATCACCGGTGCGCTGTCGTTCAACGTCGAATCACTGCGGCCGCTTTTCGACGAAATCGTTGCCGCAGAAATGTCGATTCGCCCCGACGGCACCTACAGCGGACAATTGACCAAGGTGCCACCCACCGGCGAAACCCGTGCGCAGGTTCTCAGCGACTACTGCGACGCCCACGGATACTCGCTCGACGAGTGCGTTGCCTACGCCGACTCGACGTCCGACCTGCCGTTGCTCGAAGCCGTCGGGCACCCCGTCGCCGTGAACCCCGAAACGCGTCTGGCCGCGATCGCCCGCAAGCGCGGCTGGTTGGTGGAGGAATGGGAAAAGGCCGCCGGCGCGCCGAAGAAACTGCTCCCGCTTGCACCCATGATGAACGAGCGTCAGCGATGAGAGCGCTGCGCATTGACCGCAACACCGGTCGCTTCATGCTCGCGCGCCTCGTGTCAGGGCTCGACACCGGTTCGGCCGCAAAGATTGGACCATTGACCCTCGGTGACGCCGACGCACCGGCACTGCCCGGCGACGGTTGGCACCGCGTGTATCCGCGCCTCACGGGTATCTGCGGCAGCGACCTCGCCACTGTCGAGGGCCACGCCTCCACATACTTCGAGAACTGGGTGAGCTTTCCCTTCGTTCCCGGGCATGAGATCGTGGGCGAACTCGACTCGGGCGAACGCGTCGTCATCGAACCGGTGCTCGGCCATGCTGCGCGCGGCCACGCGCTGCCCTTCGAAGGTGCCGCACCCGGCGATGGCGACGACTACGCGCACCTCGCCCTGCCACCCCTCGAACCCGGCATCCAGATCGGCTTCTGCAACTCGACCGGTGGTGGGTGGGCCACGGAGCTCGTCGCACACGAATCGCAGATCCACCGCATCCCCAACGACATGAGCGACGAACGCGCCGTTCTCATCGAACCGCTTGCGGGAGGAATCCACTCCGCACTTCAGGCGATCGAGTCGGTGCGCGGCGTCGAGGCCCCGGTCATTGCCGTGCAAGGCGCGGGAACGATGGGCCTCTGCGCCATCGCCGGTCTTCGCGCATTCGCACCGCATGCACACGTCGTCGTGGGTGCCCGCTACCCCGCCCAAATGCGCGCGGCAAAGGAACTGGGTGCCACGACGGTCGTGAAGTCGAGCGAACTCGCCCGCACCGTGCGCCACGTCGTGGGGTGCCACATCGTCGGCGACTACCTGTCGTCGGGTGCGCACGCCACGATCGATGCCGTCGGCAACAGCGACAGCATCGAAACCTCGATTCACATCACACGCCCACGCGGCCGCATCGTTCTGATGGGCATGCCGGCACAGGTCGACGTCGACCTCACGGGCCTGTGGCACCGCGAAACGGAACTGAAAGGGTCCTACACCTACGGCACCGAAACGCTCCCCGATGGGTCGCGACGCCGCACGTTCGACCTCGCGATCGAGCTTGCCGGCACGTTCCAGACCGAGCGACTGCTGTCGGCCACCTACCCGCTCGCCGACTACGCACACGCACTGCGCCACGCAGCCGAGGCGGGCCCGCGCGGCGCCATCAAGGTCGCCTTCGACCTGCGCCCCGAACTTCTCAAGACTGACAAATCGAAGAAAGCAGAGAACCGCTGATGCCACGTCCCGGTTTCGTCCTCGAAGTCGACCGCTCGACTCCCCCGATTCTCTTCTGGCGCGGTGAGAACTTCTCGCTCGAGAAGTTGCCCGCCGACCGCTCGCGCGTCATCTATGCGCCCGAACCACACAAGGTCATCGACGACATCGACGGCGCGATCAACTATGCGCTGTTGAACCCCATCGAAATGGATCCGCTGCCCACGCTGCTGTTTCCCGGCATGAAGCTGACCATCGCGTTCGACGACATCAGCCTTCCCCTGCCGAAAATGACACGGCCCGACATCCGCCAGCGCATCATCGAAGCCGTTCTCGACATGGCAGCCGAGGCCGGCGTCGACGACGTGCACATCATCGCCGCGCTCGCACTGCACCGCCGCATGACCGAAGACGAACTGCGTCACCAACTCGGCGACCGCATCTACGACGCCTTCGCGCCGCGCGGCATGCTGTACCAACACGACGCCGAAGACCCCGACAACCTGGCACTTCTCGGCGAAACCGCCCACGGCGAAGAGGTCGAAATCAACAAGCGCGCCGCCGAAAGCGACCTCTTGGTGTACGTCAACATCAACCTGGTCGCGATGGACGGCGGATGGAAGAGCACCGCGACGGGTCTCGCCTCGTATCGCTCGCTGCGCCACCACCACAACACCCACACGATGCAGAACAGCCGCTCGTTCATGGACGCCCACAAGAGCGAACTGCACAAGAGCAATTGGCGCATGGGTGAAGTGATGCGCAAGCACGGCCCGAAGATCTTCCAGATCGAGACCACCGTCAACAACGACACGTTCCCCAAGCCCTTCGACTTCCTCGCCAAGCGCGAGTGGGAATGGAACGGTCGCGACCGCGCCAAGTTCGTCGCCGCCAAGGCCGGACTCAAC
>JBBANY010000065.1:6130-13455 GCA_040401695.1 Ilumatobacteraceae bacterium | reverse complement strand
CCTTCAACGACATCGTCGATCATGCCCCCGAGGTGGCCGCCGCGATCACCCGGGCATTCGGCACCTGGCAGACCACCAGCCGTACCGAGTGACCCGTCCTGGCTGAGATTTTTTGGGTTATCCACCGCTACGCCCCTGTATTCACAAGAGTTTGGCGGTTTTCCCCATCTTCATCCACAGGTTGTGGAGTGCCTCAACATCAACTAGACGGTCGACAAGCATCAACCCTTGAGTGAAGGTTGTAGGCTTTTCGTCTAGAGAGAGCCGGTCATCCGACGGTAGATCCGCTCGAGGTCTTCGAGGTCGGCGAACTCCACTCCGATACGACCGCGCTTGCCGTTCATCGACACCTGGACCTTGGTCGCCAGGAACTCAGCCAGCAGGCTCTCGAGTTCCAGCAGGCCGGGCGGCGGGAGCTTCGGGTTGGGCGTGGGCTTCTTGGCGTCGTCGTCTTTCGACTTGCCGCCTTGGCGGTCGCGCACCGCGTCTTCGACGGCACGCACCGACCAGCCCTCGTCGACGGCGCGACGGGCCAGTTGTTCCTGGAATGCCCGGTCGGGTGTACCGAGAATCGCCTTGGCGTGTCCCGCCGACAGACGCCCGTCGGCCAACAGATGCTGGATGGCCGGCGGCAAGGTGAGGAGCCGCAGGGCGTTGGTGATCGCCGAGCGGCTTTTACCCACCCGCGTCGCCACCTGTTCGTGGGTCATCGAGAAGTCCTCGAGAAGCTGCTGATAGGCAGCGGCCTCTTCCAGGGGGGTCAGGTCCTGGCGGTGCAGGTTCTCGACCAATGCCTGCTCGACCGAGCCAATGTCTTCCGTGGGCCGTACGACGGCCGGGATGGTCGGCAGGCCAGCCCGCGTGGCAGCACGCCAGCGCCGCTCACCGGCGATCAATTGGAACTTGCCGTTGGCGACCGGTCGCACCAGCACCGGCTGCAACACGCCGATGGCCCGCACCGAATCAGTCAGCTCCGACAGTGCCGACTCGTCGAAATGAACACGGGGTTGATGGGGGTTGGGTTCGATCGACCCGACAGGGATGTCACGCAGAATGGGGCCGTCGATGGGCGTCGAGGTGACCTCGTTGCGTTCGACCAGGTCGGCCGTAATGAGGGCCCCGAGGCCCTTACCCAGTCCGCTTTTCCGTGCCATTGACGATCTCCTTTGCTGCTTTGCGGTAGGCCTGCGCACCCGTGGACGACGAGTCGAAGGTCGTGATCGGCTGCCCAAACGACGGGGCTTCACTCAGGCGCACGTTGCGTGGGATCACCGTCTCGAGAACCCTGTCACCGAACTTGGCCCGCAGTTCCTCGACAACCTGGTCCGCCAGATTGGTGCGCTGGTACATGACGCACAGGAACGTGGGGTCGGGTAGCGACGGATTGAGGTTCTTGCGGATGAGGTGCAGGTTCTTCAGCAAGATGTCGATGCCCTCGAGGGGGATGTACTCGGTCTGCACCGGAGTGAGAATCTCGGACGCTGCCGTGAGGGCATTGACCGTCAGAAGTCCCACCGACGGGGGACAGTCAATGAGGATGAAGTCCCATTGGTCGGCCACGGGCTCGATCGCCATCCGCAGTCGGCTCTCCCGACCAAAGGCCGGCACCAGTTCGATCTCGGCACCCGCCAGATTGATGTTCGAGGGGGCGAGAAAGAGGTTCTTCACTGCAGTCGGTTCGATGGCATCTTCCAGGGGCGTCTCCTGGATGAGAACGTCGTAGACGGTGTGCTCGAGATCGCGGGTGTCGATGCCGAGCGAACTCGAGGCATTGCCCTGCGGGTCGAGGTCGATGATGAGGGTTCGGTACCCCAACTCGGCGAAGCAGGCACCGAGGTTGACGGTGCTGGTCGTCTTGGCCACACCGCCCTTGTTGTTCGAGACGGCGATGATGCGGGGTCCTCGAGGGGCGTCCATGTGGTCAGACTAGCCCGTGGGTGTGAAAAGACGGAGGATCCTGCCAGGGGTCTGGCCCCCAGGAATGTTCCACGTGGAACATCATTTTTGGGCGTTTTTCCCCTGTTTCTGCCAAAAACTGCTTTATTTTGCCCGTTTTTGATGTTCCACGTGGAACAATCCCGCCGCGGCGACGAGGTTCGGCGACCCTCCGTTTTTTCTTGAGGGTTAGGAGCGGCGGAACCTGGCCACCGGGCCGAGACGTTCGGGGCCGGTCAATGAGAGGTCCTTCACAAGCTCCGCCGACCATCGGTTGGGTTCGCCCTCGGGGGGTTCGCTGACGACGACCACACCGCCGGGATGCGCCAACCCCGCCGAGAGGCGCAGGGTGGTTTCGTGGGGTCCGAACCCGCGGGAGATCACCGCGTCGTACGAGGCGGCGTGAGCAGGGTCGCGGACCAGGTCCTCGACGTCGCCACAGATGACACTCACCCGCTCGCGCCAGCCGAGCCCCGCAACCGCAAGGGCAAGGGCGTCAGTGCGCTTGGCCCGCCGGTCGACGAGTACGAGCGTCGCCTCGGGCAGCGCCTCGGCCACCACGAGACCCGGCACCCCGGCGCCCGACCCAAGGTCGATGATGCGTCGGGTGTCCGGCGGCAATGCGTCGACGAATGCCCGCGCATGGGCGATGACGTCGTCGATGGGACGGGGTCCGAGGGCCCCGATGCGCTGGGCGTCGACGAGAACGTCGCGAACCGAGCGCGGCATGGGTCAGTCCGCGACGGGCTCGACCACGATCTGGCGATAGGGGTCTTCGCCGCGCGAGCGGGTGGTGACGCCGTCGATCTCCGCCAGGGTGTCGTGGACGACCTTGCGGTCAGCTGCTGCCATCGGCTCGAGCACGCGGGGCTTGCCGGTCTCGATGACGTCGTTGGCGACCTTCGTCGCAAAGCGGCTGAGGGCGTCGCGGCGACGCTCGCGGTATCCGGCCACGTCGACGCGCAGGCGCGTGTCGTGATCGCCGAGACGACGCTGGGCCACCACGCGGGTCAGGTCTTGCAACGCGAGGAGGGTGTTGCCCTTCGGGCCGACAAGAAGACCCAGGTCGTCGCCGTTCACCTGAACTTCCATCTCTTCGTCCTCGCGGACCAACACGACCTTGCCCGACAGGCCAAAGGCGGCGGTCAGGCCCTCGAGGAAGCTGACGGCCTGTGCTCCGACAACGGCGGGGTCGACGGGGTCGCCCTTCGGACGCTCTTCGCGGGGCTCGCGGGGTTCACGAGCGGGACGGGCCTCGCGCTCGGGGCGTGGCTTGCGCTCGCCGCCACCCTGGCTACGTCCACCATTACGGCCACCATTGCGGTCGCCTCCACCGTTGCGGTTGCCGCCTTCACTGCGGCCACCTTCACGGCCACCCTCGCTGCGGCCGCCTTCACGGCGACGGCGGTCGCGGCGCTCGGTCTTCGGGCGCACCTGGGTGGGGCGCACGCGGGCGCGCACCCGGGCCTCGCCACGGGTCCGGCCGAACAGACCGGGCTTGGGCTCTTCGATGATTTCAAACTCGGCGTCGTCAACATCGACACCCAGCATCTCGAGTGCTGCATTCTTGGCTTCGTCGATCGTGCGACCGGTGGTTTCAACCCATTCCATGGTTCTGGTCCTTACTTGTCTGGAGACTTAATTGATTGATTGATTACTTCTTTGGCCGCTTGGAGGGCGGCACCGGTCGGCCGGGGCGGTTGCCCGACGGCGTTGGCCTGTTCTTCGGAGGCGTGACTCGCCGGCTTTGAATCGGGGCGGCCGCGTCTTTGGTGGACTCGTCCTTTTTCGAGGTGCCCTTGTCGGACTTGCCCTTGTTGGCCTTGTCGTCCTTGGCCATCTGGCGGGCGGTTTCACTTGCCGCCATTGCCTGACGGCCGATCGCGTTGTCGTTTCCGTAGAAACGGCGCGTGATGTACCACTGCTGGACGATGCGGATGATTGCCTGGGTCGCGTAGTACACGACGAGTCCTGTCGGCAGGAACACCTGGAACACCGCGAAAGCGACCGGCAGGTACTGCATGATCTTCGCCTGCACCGGCGACATCGTCGGCGACACGGTGCGCGAGGCGATCATGCGCTGCTGCACGAAGTAGAGACCCGCGAGCGCGACGACGAGCAGCGCGTAGGGGATTCCGCGCAGGAAATCTTCGCCCATCACGTTGGCCGGCGTCTTTGCCAGGTCGAGGCCGAGCGAGAGCATCTCGTTGCGATTGTCGAGCGAGAGATACAACTCGGACGTCTTCGAGATGTAGCCCGGGTTGAACGTTCCGTCCTTGATGCGGGTGAGACCGATGAGGACGCGGAACATGATGATGAACACCGGCATCTGCGCGAGCAGCGGCAGACACGAAGAGAGCGGGTTGACCTTGTGCTCTTGGTAGAGCTTCATCATCTCTTCGTTCAGCTTTTGCCGATCATTGCGGTGGGCCTGCTGCAGGCGCTTCATCTCGGGCTGCAGACGCTGCATCTCGAGCATGCCCTTCGTGCTTTTAAGCGTGAGCGGGGTGAGGATCAACATGATCGTCACCGCGACGAGGGCGATGGCGCCGGCGTAGCTGTTGACGAGGCTGTAGAACTGGCTGACCAACCAGGCTGCTGCTTGGAACACGGTTCCTACTTTCTCCCGGGGGAATCGTCGGTGGGCTCGGGCACCGGGTCCCAACCCGATGGCCCAAAGGGGCGGCAGCGCGAGAGGCGACGCAGGGTCAGCCAGAATCCGCGCGCGGTTCCGTGCGTTGTGAACGCCTCATGGGCGTAGTGCGAACACGACGGCGAGAATCGACACGGCGAGGGCCGGTAGGAAAAAGCCTCTTGGTACCACTCGATGGCGGCGAGGCACCGCTCGTTCAGCGTGCGGCGCGGTGTGGTTGTCTCGGCAACCTCGGCGGCCGCGCGACTCATTGGGCACCGTCCCGGCGGGCGCGGTTGCGTGATGCGGCTCGCCCGGCGAGGGCGGGGACGTCGGTCGACAACTGCGCAAAGGTCAACGTGAGGGCCGGGGCGTCGGCGCCAAAGAGGTACCAGCCGGGCTCCATCGACGATTCATTGGTGGCGACGATTTCGCGCAGGCGACGGCGCAAGCGGTTGCGGGACACCGCAGAGCCGATGGGCCGGCCAAGGGCGTACGCCACATGGGGACGAGAAAGGGTTGGGTCGAGAAGCACGGAACACCACAGGGGGCCGGACCGAACGAACGAGCCCTCGCGCCGCAAGCGGGCGAAAATGCTGCGTTCGTGAATGCGGCCGATCAAGCGGACAGGCGGTAGCGGCCCTTGTCCCGACGGGACTTCAAGACGGCGCGGCCGGCGCGGGTCTTCATGCGGGCGCGGAAGCCGTGCTTCTTGGCGCGGCGGCGATTGTTGGGCTGAAACGTGCGCTTCATGGGACAGTTCCTTCGAGACAGATGTGGTGTCGGTGGCCGGGGCGGAAGATGCGAAGCGGCCGGAAATACGTCATCCGACGGGCCAAGACTAGAGGGGATTTGTCCGAACCGCACCCCCCGGGCCATTCTCGGGGCTGACGGTTTTTTGGGCTGTGGATAATCTGCTATGGTCTCCGCTCCACCTTGTAAAACAAGGGTTTGGAGGGATTTCCACATGCGGAACCGCCTTCCACACCCTGTGGATAACTATGTGGACAGTGACTGGACATACAGCGCTGCAATTTAGAACAGAAGTCAAAAAAGACGCTCAAAAGCAAGCAAAGAGAGGGGGTGCCGGAAATGGCAGAACATGACACCGTGTGGACAGCCGTGTCCGCACTTTTGCGTGCTCAGGTGTCTGAGGCCGTGTGGCTGTCGACCTTCCAGGACGTGATCGCGCTTCCGTCCTCCGACACGACACTGCACCTTCAGGTACCCAACGGCCATGTTCGCGAACGGATTCTCACGCGCTACCTGCAGCTCGTGCTCGATGCGCTCGCCGAGATCGATGAAAGCGAACGTCAGTTGCACGTCGACGTCGCGCCGATCGACACCAATGTCGACATCGACCTGCCCGAGATCGACTTCGACGCCGAACTCGCCCGTCTGACCTCGGGTGCGCCGTCGTCCGACGGCCCGAGTGGTGTCGCCATGAAGACCGAGACTCGCGGACAAGCCACTGGCTTGAACCCGCGCTACACCTTCGACACTTTCGTGAAGGGTGCATCGAACCAGTTCGCGCTCGCCGCCGCGCACCGCGTGGCCGAAACGCCGGCGCGTTCGTACAACCCGCTCTTCATCTACGGGTCGGCTGGTCTGGGAAAGACCCACTTGCTGCACGCCATCGGTGAATACGTGCAACAGAACTACGCCCACTACGAAGTGCGTTACGTCTCGACGGAAACGTTCATGAACGAATACGTCGACGCGATTCGTACCAACACGACCGCCGCGTTCAAGCGCCGCTACCGCGAGGTCGACGTGCTCTTGATCGACGACATCCAGTTCATGGAGGGCAAGGAAGGTCTGCAGGAAGAGTTCTTCCACACGTTCAACTCGTTGCACGGCGCGAACAAGCAGATCGTCATTTCCTCCGACCGGGTGCCCGACGCGATTCCCACGTTGGAAGACCGTCTGCGTGGCCGTTTTCGCTGGGGTCTCATCACCGACATTCAGCCACCGGATCTGGAGACGCGTCTCGCGATTCTGCGCAACTACGCCGAGCGCAACGGATCGAAGGTGCCCGACGACGTCCTCGAGTTCATCGCGGCCAACATCACCTCGAACATCCGCGAACTCGAGGGTGCCCTCATCCGTGTCACGGCCTATGCGGCCCTCAACCGCATCCAGATGACGGTCGCCACCGCCCAGGAACTGCTGGGGGACTTGTTGGCCGAGTCCGCGTCGCGTCAAAAGACCGACGAGGAAATGCTCCAGGACATCGCGTCGTACCTCGGCTACAGCGTCGATGCATTGCGCGGCAAGAGCCGCCAGCGCCCCCTCGTCATGGCCCGTCAGGTGGCGATGTACGTGATGCGCGAGCAGACCGAACTCAGCTATCCGTCGCTCGCCCGGCTCTTCGGTGGCCGTGACCACACCACGGTCATTCACGCCGTGGAAAAGGTGCAGCGACTGATGGCCGAGCGCAAACAGGTCTACGACCAGGTCACCGAACTCATCCGACGCTCGAAGAAGGGCTGACGATCGTGAATGCGACACGTGTGGTTTCCGCTGGGGACAACGTGTTGGTTGTCGCGGGGACAACGTGCGCTGCAATGGGTACAAACATGGGGTTGTCCACCGAGGCAATCATGTGTTCGCCCACGCGTGTGGAAAACTGGGGACAACGTGCGTTGACCACTTTCCGCTCCGGTACTGGCGCAGATGTGGTTCATCCACAATTCACAGGCCTTATTACAAGCATTATCGATTTATCTCCCATCCGACTCGGTCAATGCGCCGGGTC
>JBBANY010000065.1:0-6120 GCA_040401695.1 Ilumatobacteraceae bacterium | reverse complement strand
CTGCTCGAGGGCCTGTTCGCCGAGTTGCGCCCAGCGGCACTCGAACCGTTGGTCGCTTGGCTGGGCGCAGCCGCGGCTTCGCCGGCGCGAGCGGCGATCGAACGCGCCTCGCTCCGATTGGCGGGAGCCAATACGGCAGAAGCAGGACGTCCGTGAAATTTCGCTGTGAACGTGAACAACTCGCCGAGGCACTCGGTCTTGCCTCGCGCATCGCGTCGGGTCGCGTCGGTGCACTGCCGGCTCTGTCGGGTGTGCGACTTCAGGTGAAGGGCGACGCATTGCATCTCACGTCGACCGACAACGACATGACGTTGCAGGCAAGTCTTCCGATCGGGGGCGACCGCGACGGCATCAGCCTCATCAGCGCGAAGCTGCTCAACGACATCGTGCGTTCACTGCCCGAAGGAAAGATCACCCTCGAGGCGACACCCGAGTCACTCGCCGTGAAAAGCGGCCGTTCGCAATTCACCGTTCCCACGTACAACGCACTCGATTTTCCGAACGTCGCCCCGTCGGCCGGAGCGCCGTTCACCGTGCCGGCCGGGGAATTCGGCGAGGCGTTGCGCCAGGTCGTTCGTGCAGCCAGCGGCGACCAGATGCGCATTGCACTCACCGGTGTGTTGTTGACCGGCGAAGAGGGCAGTCTGCGTCTCGTCGCAACCGACTCGTACCGTCTCGCGGTGCGTGACGTCACGTCGATCGTCATCGCGGCGTCGACCAAGGTTCTCATTCCCAGTCGGGCCCTCACAGAACTGCAACGCCTGTTGTCTGGTGCCACCGAAACCGCGATCAGCCTCGACGACAACTCGGTCACCTTCGATGTCGGTGGCACGAAGCTGACGACGCGAATCCTCACCAACGAGTACCCCAACTACAAGAACCTGCTCAGCGGCACGTACCCGAACGCGATGACGACGGGCCGCGACGCGTTGCTCGACGCGTTGCGCCGCGCGCGCATTCTCGCCAAGGACCAGGGTCCGGTGCGTTTGGCAATGACGGCGAACGGTTTGAAACTGACGGCGGGCACCAAGGACAACGACGAGTTCGAAGAAGACCTCGACGGCGTCTACAACGGCGACGACATCACGATCGCCTTCAACTCCGACTACCTCGCCGCCGGCATCGACGCGATTCCCACCGACGACGTCATCATCAAGACGATCGACCCCGCGCGTCCGGCGGTCATCACCGCGGCGGGCGACAAGAGCAGCGAGTACCTGTACCTGCTGATGCCCCAGCGCATCTGACGTCCGGCACGAGATGATCGTCGAGCATCTCGAGCTCACGAATTTCCGCAACTACGTCGCTGCCGACATTCGCTTCACGCCCGGCACCACCGCGCTCATCGGCGCGAACGGCCAGGGCAAAACGAACCTCGCCGAGGCGCTCACGTTTCTCGCCACACTCGACAGCTTCCGCGGCGTTCCCGTCGACACGCTGATCCGCAACGGACAGGACACCGCGATCCTGCGTGCACAGGTGCGTCACGCCGACGGCAGGGAAGTGTTGATCGAAGCAGAACTCACGCGCACCGGCCGCAACCGCGTGCAGGTGAACAAGCAACGCCTGGTGCGCACACGCGATCTGTTGGGCGTGATGCGCACAACGGTGTTCTCACCCGACGACCTCGTGTTGGTGAAAGGCGGGCCGGGCGAACGGCGCAGGTTCCTCGACGACGCACTCGTCGCGATCGCCGCACGCAACGACACACTGCGCCGAGAGGTCGACCGCATCGTGCGCCAGCGCAACGCGTTCCTGAAACAGATCGGCTGGAAGCCCAGCGCCTCGGCGCTGTCGGCAGACGAGGCCCTCACCCTCGACGTGTGGGACGAAAAGCTCGCCGACGCGGGCGGCCAGTGGGGCGACGCCCGGGCGCATCTCGTCGCGCAGCTCCAGCCGATGGTCACCCGCGCCTACGAAGACCTGGCGAACAAAGCGACGCCCGTCGACCTCGTCTACGAGCCCGAATGGCGCCGCATCGGCCTGGCCCACGCCCTTGCCGCCGCCCGGGCCGAAGACCTCCGCCGCGGCCTCACCACCTCCGGCCCGCACCGCGACGACCTCGAGATGTCGCTCAACGGCCTGCCGTCGCGCACCCAGGCCTCGCAGGGCGAACAGCGCACCCTCGCCCTTGCCCTGCGCCTGGCGACCCACCGCCTCGTCACCGACAAGGTGGGGTCACCCCCCGTTCTCGTCCTCGACGACGTGCTGTCCGAACTCGACCCCGACCGCGCAACAGCCCTCCTCGCCCACATGCCAGGGGGCCAGGTCATCATCACCTCGGCGTCGGGGCTTCCCGCCGCCGCACACCCCGATCGCATACTCCACATCGCCTCCGGCACCGTCGCCGAGCAGGCGTGACGCACATGACGAACGAACCCATCAACCTCGACACCACCATGGCGCAGCTTCTGCGACGTCTGAAAATGGACTCGCCCGCCGAGGTCGGATCGGTGTTCGCGGCGTGGGACGACGTCGTTGGCCACGACATCGCCCAACACATTCAGCCCGTGCGCCTCGACGAAGGAGTGCTGTACGTCGAGTCAACCGACGCTGCGTGGGCGACGCAATTCAAGTTCCTCGAAGGTGACGTTCGTCGCCGATTGAGTGAGCGCACCGGCACCACCATCGCACACATTCAGGTGCGCCAAAAGAGCCGATGAAATCGGGGCAAATTGCCCCACTTACATCGGCTGCAATCACTCTTCCGACGTGGCGCAGAAGGTAGAATTTCGCAGTGAGCAAAACCGAGTCCGCGACCGCTTCTCGATCGAAGAAACCCACCGCTGATTACGGCGCAAAGGACATCCAAGTCCTCGAGGGTCTCGATCCCGTTCGTAAGCGTCCGGGCATGTACATCGGCTCCACAGGCCTCGCCGGATTGCATCACCTGATCTGGGAAGTCGTCGACAACTCGATCGACGAAGCCATGGCCGGCTTCTGCGACACCATCAACGTGGTGCTCCAAGACGACGGCGGTTGCCGCGTCGAAGACAACGGACGCGGTATCCCCGTCGACCCCTATCCGTCGGGTCCCCACAAGGGCAAAAGCGCCGCCGAGGTCGTTCTCACGGTCCTCCACGCCGGCGGCAAGTTCGGTGGCGAGGGCTACAAGGTCTCGGGCGGCCTCCACGGCGTGGGCGTCTCGGTCGTCAACGCCCTGTCCACCCGGGTGCTGGTCGAAATCGACCGCGGCGGCGACCGCTACCAGTTGGAGTTCGAAAACGGCGGGAAAATGAAGGGGAAGATGGCCAAGGTCGGCTCGACCCCGGCCCGCGGCCGCACCACCGGCACCTCGGTCACCTTCTGGCCCGACCCCACCATCTTCCAGGCCGAAGGCGTCGAGTTCGTCTCGCGCACGGTCACCGAGCGCCTGCAGACCATGGCGTTCTTGAACAAGAACCTCGCCATCAACTTCATCGACGAGCGCCCCGGCAAGGAAAAGAAAGAGACCTTCCAGTACAAGGGCGGCATCGTCGACTTCGTGAAGCACCTGAACGCTTCGAAAGAGGCCCTCTTCAGCAAGGTCGCCCACTACGAAGAAGAAGACGAAGCCGAGGGCATGCAACTCGACATCGCCGTGCAGTGGAACACCGGTTACTACGAGGGCATCCACGGCTATGCCAACGGCATCTCCACCACCGAGGGCGGCATGCACGTCGAAGGTTTCAAGACGGCCCTCACCTCGGTGCTCAACAAGTACGCCCGCGACAAGGGTCTGCTGAAGGAAAAAGAAGAGAACCTCCTCGGCGAAGACATCCGCGAAGGCATGACCGCGATCGTGTCGGTGAAGTTGCGCGAACCCCAGTTCGAAGGCCAGACCAAGGCCAAGTTGGGCAACGTCCCGATGCGCTCGTTCGTCCAGAAGGCCACGAACAAGGCCCTCGCCGAATGGATGGACGAAAACCCGGCCGAGGCCAACAAGGTCGTGAAAAAGGCGATTGCCGCCGCCCAGGCCCGACTCGCTGCGAAGAACGCCCGCAACGCCGTGCGCCGCAAGACCGCACTGTCGGGTGCGGGCATGCCCGACAAGCTGAAGGACTGCAGCAGCGGCAACCCCGACGAGAGCGAACTTTTCATCGTCGAAGGTGACTCGGCCGGCGGCACCGCCGTCGACGCCCGCGACCCGCGCGTCCAGGCGATTCTTCCCATCCGCGGCAAGATCTTGAACGTCGAGCGCGCGCGCCTCGACAAGATGCTGAAGAACAACGAAATCCAGGCGCTCATCACCGCCATCGGTGGCGGCGTGGGCGACGAATTCGACGTCACCAAGGCGCGCTACCACAAGGTCATCGCGCTCGCCGACGCCGACGTCGACGGCAGCCACATCCGCACGCTGCTCCTCACGTTCTTCTACCGACAGATGCGCCCGATGGTCGAGGCCGGCTACGTGTACATCGCACAGCCGCCGCTGTACTCGACGGAAATCGGCAAAGAGAAGATCTATCTCAAGGACGACGTCGCCAAGGCCGCGTTCCTCGCCGACAAGCCGAACCACAAGAAAGAGTTCCAACGACTGAAGGGTCTCGGCGAAATGGACTGGCAGGAACTGCGCAGCACCACCATGGACCCGCTCTCGCGCACACTCCTGCAGGTCACGGTCGAAGAGGCCGCGCTCGCCGACGAAGTGATGAGCGTTCTCATGGGCGACGACGTCGAAAGCCGCAAGAACTTCATCACCACAAACGCCCGCGACGTCCGCAACCTCGACTTCTAAAGATTCAAGGGAACTGAACAATGACGAACGTGCCTTTGGAACCACCGGACGCGATCCAGCCCGTCCCGTTGCAAGACGAGATGGAGCGCTCCTTCCTCGACTACGCGATGTCGGTCATCATGTCGCGCGCACTTCCCGACGTGCGCGACGGACTCAAGCCCGTGCACCGTCGCATCATCTGGGACATGGAGCAGCAGGGCTTCCGGCCCGACCGCCCCTTCGTCAAGTGCGCCCGCGTCACCGGCGACACGATGGCGCGCTATCACCCGCACGGTGACGGCGCCATCTACGACGCGCTCGTGCGCATGGCCCAGCCGTTCTCGCTGCGCCACCCGCTGATCGACTTCCACGGCAACTATGGTTCGCCCGACTTCGGCCCCGCCGCCTCGCGATACACCGAAGCACGCCTGCATTCACTGGCGATGTTGCTGTTGCAGGACATCGACGAAAACACCGTCGACATGCTGCCCAACTACGACGGCACCACCGAAGAACCCTCGGTGTTGCCCGCGCGTTTCCCGAACCTGCTGGTCAACGGCAGCCAGGGCATCGCCGTCGGCATGGCCACCAGCATTCCGCCCCACAACATGGGCGAGGTCATCGACGCGACGCTGCATCTCATCGACAACCCCGACGCCACGCCCGACGACTTGATGAAGTTCGTGAAGGGCCCCGACTTCCCGACGGGCGGCACGATCCTCGGCCTCGCCGGCATCTACGACGCCTACCGCACGGGTCGCGGATCGGTGAAGGTGCGCGCCAAGGCCAGCATTGAAGAAGGCCGTCGGGGCCAGATGCAGATCATCGTCACCGAACTGCCGTACCAGGCCAGCTGTTCAGCCATCGCCGCACGCATCCAGGAACTCGTCGACGGGGGAGACCTCGACGGCATCGCCGACGTCAATGACAACTCCTCGGGCGGCCAGACCAACCTCATCATCACGCTCAAGCGCGATGCAAACGCCAACGTCGTTCTCAACAACCTCTTCAAGCTGACGCAGTTGCAGTCGTCGTTCCCCATCAACATGGTGGCCCTCGTCGACGGCGTGCCCCGCACGCTCAACTTGAAGACCGCAATCGAGGGTTACGTCAACCACCAGGTCGACGTCATCACCCGCCGTTCGGAATACCGACTCGGCAAGGCCAAGGATCGTCAGCACATCCTCGAAGGCCGCCTCAAGGCGCTCAATGTCATCGACGCCATCATCAAGCTGATCCGCGCCAGCGACGACGCAGCCGCGGCCAAGGACAAGTTGATGAAGAAGCCCTACGACTTCTCCGAGCGCCAGGCGATCGACATCCTCGACATGCAGCTGCGCCAGCTCACCAAGTTGTCACGCATCGACATCGAAGCCGAGGTCGAAGCCCTGAACGCGAAGATCAAGGAACTCGAGGAAATCCTC
>JBBANY010000064.1:0-13557 GCA_040401695.1 Ilumatobacteraceae bacterium | reverse complement strand
CGGCGGCCAGGGCAAGTTCCACGGTCTGCGCAACCGCGCGTACGGCACCAAGGTCGTCGGTGGAGTCACGCCGGGCAAGGGTGGCCAAGACGTCGAGGGCATTCCGGTGTTCGATTCGGTTGCCGATGCAGTGAAGGCAACGGGCGCCGATGCGTCGTTCATCGCCGTTCCACCCAAGGCCGCCTCCGCAGCGATCCTCGAGGCAGCCGCAGCCGGTGTGAAGTTCATCGTCTGCATCACCGAGGGCATTCCGGCCCAGGACGAAGCGAAGACCTTCAACACGCTGGTGCGTGACTACCCGGGTGTGCGTCTGTTGGGTCCGAACTGCCCCGGCATCATCAGCCCCGGCAAGTGCAACATCGGCATCACCGCGGGCGAAATCGCCGAGTTGCCGTCGGCCAAGGGCCCGAACGTGGGCATCGTGTCGCGCTCGGGAACGCTCACCTACCAGGCGCTCTACGAATTGAAGCAACAGGGCATCGGCGTCAGCACGTGCGTCGGCATCGGTGGCGACCCGGTTCCCGGCACATCGTTCGTCGATTGTCTCGCCGAGTTCCAGAAGGACCCCGAGACCCACGCGATCATCATGATCGGCGAGATCGGTGGTTCGGCAGAGGAAGAGGCCGCCGAGTTCATCAAGGCGAACGTCACCAAGCCGATGAGTGCGTACATTGCAGGCGTCACCGCACCGGCCGGCAAGAAGATGGGCCACGCGGGCGCCATCGTCTCGGGTGGCAAGGGCACCGCACAGGGCAAGATGGACGCGCTCCGCGCTGCCGGTGTGAAGGTTGGTCTCAACCCAACCGAGGCCGGCTCGCTGATGGCCGAAATCGTCAAGGGTCTGAAGTAACGGACCACGGTTCGACAGTGCCCCGCGCCCTACTCAGCGTCCACGACAAATCGGGGATCGAGGAGTTCGCGCGGGGCCTTGTCGCATCCGGGTGGAGCATCGTCTCCTCAGGTGGAACGGCGGCGACTCTCGCCGCCGCCGGAATCGACGTCACCGATGTCGCCGAGGTGACGGGTGTGCCCGCGATCCTCGATCATCGCGTGGTGACGCTGCACCCGAAGGTGCACGGCGGCATCCTCGCCGACACGTCGAAGCCCGAGCACGCCGCCGACATGGCGAAGTACGGCATCGAGGCATTCGACCTCGTCGTCGTCAGCCTCTACCCGTTTTCCACGAAGCCCGGCATCGAGCTGATCGACATCGGCGGCCCGGCAATGATCCGGGCTGCAGCGAAGAACTTCGCCCGCGTCGGCGTCGTCGTCGACAAGTCACAGTACGCCCCGGTGCTCGATGAGATTCGCGCCAACGGCTCGCTCTCCGATGCAACACGACGTTCGTTGGCGGCACGGGCGTTCACCGCGACGCGTGATTACGACTCGGCGATCGTCGAGTGGATCACCGACGGCGCATCGCGTTCGGTTCACCTCGAACGTGTCGACAACCTGCGCTACGGGGAGAACCCGCACCAGTCGGGCACGCTGTGGGACGTCGCGGGGGCGCCGGGGTGGTGGCGTTCCGCGCGTCAACTGGGCGGCAAGGAAATGTCGTATCTCAACGTGTTCGACGCGGATGCGGCGTGGCGCCTCGTGAACCGCTTCGCGACTCCGGCGGCCGTCGTGGTCAAGCATGCCAACCCGTGTGGTGTGGCCACTGGGACGAGCATCCGCGACGCGTACGTGCGTGCGCACGCCTGCGACCCCGTCAGTGCATTCGGGGGCATCATCGCGCTCAACCGTGAAGTCGATGCTGCGACTGCGGCCGCGATCAACGAGGTTTTCACCGAGGTCGTGGTCGCACCGTCGTATGCGCCCGACGCGCTGTCGGCTCTGCAGACGAAGAAGAACCTGCGCATCGTCACAGCCGTACCGCCCCCGGCTGCGGGCACCGAGTTGCGCAGCGTCAGCGGGGGGGTGCTGGTGCAGGACGTCGACCCGGTGAACGACGACCCTTCGACGTGGCGTGTCGTCAGTGATCGCAAGCCCACACCCACGCAGATGGACGAGGCGTCGTTCGCGTGGCTCGTGTGTGCCGCCGTCAGTTCGAATGCGATCACGATCGCGAAAGATTCTTCCGCGGTCGGAATCGGTGGCGGCCAGCAAAACCGTCTCGATGCGGCGCGTCTCGCCTGCGAACGTGCGGGTGATCGGGCCGTCGGTGGTGTGGCCGCCAGCGACGCATTCTTCCCGTTCCGCGACGGCCTCGACATGCTCGCCCGGGCGGGTGTGACCGTGGTGGTCGAACCCGGTGGCAGCGTGCGCGACGACGAGGTGATCGCTGCGGCGAATGAGCACGGAATCGTGCTCATCTTCACGGGTATGCGCCACTTCCGTCACTAAACTCGGGGGAAATGGCCCGCATCACCGACCTCCTCGCTGCGGGGCGCACCTTCTCCTTCGAGTTCTTTCCCCCGAAGACTGATGCCGCCCAACTGTCGCTCGGTCGCACCATCGCCGAACTCGAGGGCCTGAACCCCGCATTCGTGTCGGTCACCTACGGCGCCGGCGGCAGCACCCGCGAGCGGACGCGTGACCTCGTCGTGTGGATGCGCAAGGAGACGAACATCTCGCCGATGGCACACCTGACTTGCGTCGGTCACACACGCGCCGACATCGGCGCGATCCTCGACACCTACCAAGCGGCGGGAATCGAGAACATTCTCGCCTTGGGTGGTGACCCGCCGACCGACCCCGCCGACGTACGGCCCAGCGACTACGCCTACGCACTCGACTTGGTCGAGCACCTGCGTGACCGTGGTGGCTTCAGTATCGGCGTCGCCGCACACCCCGAAGGCCATCCACGCAGCGCCTCTCGTGCCGATGACCGCCGATTCCTCGCCGACAAACTGCGTCGCGCCGATTTTGCCATCACGCAGTTCTTTTTCGAGGCCGAGCATTACGTGCGCATGGTCGACGAACTTGCCGCACTCGGCGTGACCAAGCCCGTCATTCCCGGAATCATGCCCGTCACGAATCGTGGCCAGGTGCAGCGCATGGCCGAACTCTCGGGAGCGGCATTCCCGGCATGGTTGGCCGCGCGCCTCGACGGTGTCGACGATCCCGACGAAGTGCGTCGGATCGGTGTCGATGCCGCCACCGACCTGTGCGCCGAATTGCTGGCAGCCGGTGCACCCGGATTGCACTTCTACACGCTCAACCGATCCACCGCGACCCGCGAGATCTACGCCAACCTGGGTCTGCCGGTCTCGTAGGGCCCGGTTCGATGTCGGACGCCGCACCCTCGCAGTCCGTGCCTCCCGCACAGGATTCCACGGCCGAAATCCGCGCCCGCGCGGTGGTGCCGTACCTGCCGGGCCTCGACGGTCTGCGGGCCATCGCCGTCGTCGCGGTGATCTTCTACCACGCGAACCATTCGTGGTTGCGGGGTGGCTTCCTCGGTGTCGAGGTGTTCTTCGTCATCAGCGGGTATCTCATCACGCTGCTGTTGCTGGCCGAGTCGACGCGCAACGGGCGCATCAATCTGCGCGACTTCTGGCTGCGTCGCGCACGACGTCTGTTGCCCGCGCTGTGGACGCTGCTCGTCGGCGTGACCGTGTACGTCGCCATCTTCCGGCGCGATGAACTGGGAAACCTGCGCGGCGATGTCGTCGCGGGATTCACCTACGTCACGAACTGGTTCCAGGTGCACACCGGCAGTTCGTATTTCAGCGACTTCGGCTACGTGCCGTTGCGCCACCTCTGGTCGTTGGCGGTGGAAGAGCAGTTCTACCTGCTGTGGCCGCTTCTCATGCTCGTCGTCACGAAGGTCGCCAAGCGGCGCATGCCCGTGGTCGGATTGCTGTTCCTGCTGGCTTCCGTCGGTATCGCCGTTCTGTGCGGGTGGATCTACCGCGCCGGCCCGGTGGGCGACATTGCCCAGACTCCGAATCAGTATTTCTCGTTCCTCGGCCGCGACGTGTCGCGCATCGACTTCGCCTACCTCTCGACCATCACGCGCATGGGTGGTTTGTTCATCGGTGCCGCGCTTGCCATCTGGTGGCGGCCGTGGTCGGTGGCACGTGCACGCATCGCCAGTCGAGGTGCGGCACTCGACATCGTCGGCTTGATCGGCCTCGCGGGTCTTGGTGTGATGATGTGGCGCTTCCAGAACGTCGTCGCCGGAACCGAAGAGGGCGCGCGCGGCTACGACCTGCTCTACCGCGGTGGTTTTTTTCTCGTCGGACTCGCGTCGGTTGCGGTGATCGCCGCCGTCACGCACCCGACGGCGGTGCTCGGCCGTGTCGTTCTGGGGAACCCGCTGTTCGTGTGGATCGGTCAGCGTTCCTACGGGCTGTATCTGTACCACTGGGCGATCTTCCAGTTCTCGCGAAAGCTCGCCGGCAAGGAACTGACGATGCCGCAGTTCCTCGGCTTGATGGCGATCACCCTCGTCATCACCGAGTTGTCGTACCGACTCATCGAAACACCCGTGCGCAAGGGCAACTTCTCGCGATGGTTGCGTTCGTGGCGCGGGGCAGAAACACCCGAACGCCGTCGTCACCGCACGCGCATGGTCGCAGCCGGGGTTGTTGTCGCCGCCTTCCCGGTGTTCGCCATCGTCAATCTGTCGACGGCGAAGCTCCGACTCGACGCAATCAGCCAGAGCCTCGTCGATGCAGAGAATGCGACGACCGACGTTCTCACTCGACCGACAGCCACGACACAACCCGTGACATCGGATCCGCAGTCCTCGACCTCCGTCGCGGCCGCACCAACGACACTGCCCGCAGCCCGCATCGACGTGTTGGCAATCGGTGACTCCGTGATGCTCGGCGCGGCGCCGGAATTGTCGAAGTACGGCATCACCGTCGATGCGAAGAAGAGCCGTCCCTTCAAGGCCGCGCTCGAGATCGTCAACTACGTGGAGTCGATCGGGTCACTCGGCGACAACGTGATCATCCACTTGGGCACGAACAGCGGCACGACGGCAGAGACGATGGACGCGATCTTCACCGCACTCGCCGACGTCGACCGAGTCGTGGTTCTCACCAACGCGGTGCCCAACCACAAGTGGGAAGAGGGCAACAACACCCTCATCCGTGCGCTTCCCGACAAGTTTCCGAACGTGACCGTCGTCGATTGGAAACTGCTCGTCGACCCCAACCCCGACTGGGTCTACGACGACGGCACCCACCTGCGCCCGAAGGGCCAGATCGCCTACACCGAGGCGGTCATGGCAGCTCTTGGCCGGCCTCTCGTGCCCGTTCCCACCACGACATCCTCAACGACGATTGGGGGAGGGGGCTGAGCCCGACCTACGCTCTCCCCCCATGACAACCCCCGTACGAGTCGCCGTCACAGGCGCAGCAGGACAAATCGGCTACAGCCTCCTTTTCCGTATCGCTTCGGGCGCAATGCTCGGGCCCGAGACCCCGGTCATTCTCCAGCTCCTCGAAATCACGCCGGCTCTCGGTGCGCTCGAGGGCGTGAAGATGGAACTCGACGACTGCGCATTCAGCCCGCTCGTCGACGTGGTCTGCACCGACAAGGCCGACGTCGCCTTCGGTGACGCCGACGTAGCCCTTCTCGTCGGCGCAATGCCGCGCAAGGACGGCATGGAGCGCTCCGACCTGCTGAACGCAAACGGTGGCATCTTCAAGCCCCAGGGCCAGGCCATCGGGGCGAACGCGAAGAAGGACGTCAAGGTGCTCGTCGTCGGCAACCCCGCCAACACCAACGCTCTGATTGCGATGAACAACGCCAAGGGAATCGACCCGCGCCAGTTCACCGCAATGACCCGTCTCGACCACAACCGCGCCGTCACTCAGATCGCCCAGAAGTTGGGCCGTCCCGTCACCTCGGTGAAGAAGATGACCATCTGGGGCAACCACTCGACCACGCAGTACCCCGACCTCTTCCACTGTGAAGTCGACGGCAAGAACGCGGCGTCGCTCGTCAACGACCAGAAGTGGCTCGACGAGACCTACATCCCGACCGTCGCCAAGCGTGGCGCGGCCATCATCAAGGCGCGTGGCCTGTCGTCGGCGGCCTCGGCTGCGAACGCGGCAATCGACCACATCCACTCGTGGGTGAAGGGCACGCCCGAAGGCGACTGGGTGTCGATGGCGGTTCCGTCGGACGGCTCGTACGGCGTGCCCGAGGGCCTCATCTCGTCGTTCCCCTGCGTCTGCAAGAACGGCAAGTACGAAATCGTCCAGGGCCTCGACATCGACGCGTACAGCCGCGGCAAGATCGACGCTTCGGTGGCCGAACTCGCCGAAGAGCGCGATGCCGTCAAGCAGCTCGGTCTGATCTGATCGATCACTTCAACTGAATCAGACGGCCCCGGGTTCGCCCGGGGCCGTTTCATTTTCCGTAGTCGGTGCGGTCGGCGACTGCTGTGAAAATCGGGTCGAGGCCGGCGAACACGGCCTGGCATTCCAACAGCAGGGGAGCATTGCCCGAGAGCCTGATGCAGCCCGTGATGAAGGCGTCTTCGGCGGTCATCTCGCCGGTCGCAACGTCGACTGCGCTGAACCATTCCTGCTCGAGGCGCACGTCTTCGGGTTCGGCGGGGCCGGGCCCGAATGCGACCCGGCCGTTGCCCGACTGCAGGTGGTAGGTCACCGTTCCGTCGGGCGAATCGGTGATGACCTGGGTGATGCCGATCGCGTGTTCGGCACCGAGTGCCTGCAAAGAAAGATCGGCCGCCACGAGGCGGCCGATCTCTTCAATCCAGTCGAGGCTGAGGTAGCGCATGTTGCGTCGCTTCGCTCAGCGTGTGTCGTTACTTCGCAGTGGCCGTGATACCCGATGCCTTGCGGCCCGAGAACACGATCGAACCGACGAGGACGACGAGCGCTGCGGCAGCGATGACGTAGCGGCCACCGTCGTTGTCCTGCGTCTTGATGATCGCGGGGAGGATCAAGAGCGACACCAGATTCATCACCTTGATGAGCGGGTTCAACGCCGGGCCGGCGGTGTCCTTGAAGGGGTCGCCGACGGTGTCACCGATGACGGCTGCCTTGTGGGCTTCGCTGCCCTTGCCGCCGTGGTGGCCGTCCTCGATGTACTTCTTCGAGTTGTCCCACGCGCCACCGGCGTTGCTGAGGTAGTTGGCCATCAGCTGGCCGACGAGGATGACCGCAGCGAGGAACGCGCCGAGCGCCTTCCAGTCGATGCCGAAGCCGATGACGACCGGCGTGAGCACCGCGAGGAGTGCAGGTGTCGTGAGTTCGCGCAGCGAGGCCTTCGTGCAGATGTCGATGACCGGGCCGTAGTCGGGCTTCTTCGTACCGGCCATGATGCCGCCGTCTGCGAACTGGTTGCGCACTTCCTGCACGACGACGCCCGCCGTGCGGCCCACCGCACGGACGGCGAGAGCCGAGAAGAGGAACGGCACCGCGCCACCGATGAGAAGGCCGATGAAGACCTTCGGCTCGGCGACGTTGATCGCGAGTTCGGGCAACTTGAACACGCCATCGGCGAGGTTCGTCACGCTGTCGACCAGCGGCTTACCCAACTTGTCCTTGATGCTTGCACCGGCGATTTCGATGTAGGAGGCGAACAAGGCGACCGCCGCGATGACGGCCGAGCCGATCGCGAAGCCCTTGGTCACGGCCTTCGTCGTGTTGCCGACCGCGTCGAGGGCAACCATGATCTTCTCGGGCTCACCGTGGAACTCGCCCGACATTTCGGCGATACCTGCCGCGTTGTCGGAGACGGGACCGAAGGTGTCCTCGGAGACGATGACGCCGGTGGTGGCGAGCATGCCCATGCCGGTGAGCGCGACGAGGTAGAAGCTGAACGTCAGGTTGCCGCCGCCGAGGCCGATGGCCACGCCGATGGCGACTGCGATCGCGACGACCGCGTAGACCGACGACTCGAGACCCGCAGCGGTGCCCGAGAGGACGACGGTTGCAGGACCGGTTTCGGCCGACTCGGCGATTTCCTTCACGGGGCGGTAGTGGGTGCTCGTGTAGTACTCGGTGAGGCGGCTCACCAACTGTGCAAGAACGAGACCGATGGCGACCGCGCCAAAGACGCGCCAACCTGCACCGCTGAGCGGCACGATCTTGCCCTCGGGGTTCTCACCCATGAACTTGTCGTTGCCGACGTAGGTGAGTGCGAGGATGAGCGTGCCGACGAGGGTGAGTACACCGGCGACGAGGAAGCCACGGTTGATCGGCTTCAGCGCGTCGGTTTCGTTGGGCTTTGCCTTCACGGCGAAGACACCCGCGATCGAGGCAACGACGCCGATGGCGCGAGCCGCGAGCGGGAACACGAGGCCGAGGGCGGGGTTCAACCCGATCGAGTTGAACGCGGCGACGCCGAGAATGATCGAGGCGACGAGGGTGACCTCGTAGCTCTCGAACAGGTCGGCGGCCATGCCCGCGCAGTCGCCCACGTTGTCGCCCACGTTGTCGGCGATGGTGGCGGGGTTGCGCGGGTCGTCTTCGGGGATGCCCGCTTCGACCTTGCCGACGAGGTCGGCACCGACGTCAGCGGCCTTGGTGAAGATGCCGCCCCCGACGCGCAGGAAGAGCGCGAGGAGCGAGCCACCGAAGCCGAAGCCGACGAGGATCACCGACGAGGTGTTCTGGAACAGCATGATGATGACCGTCGCGCCGAGAAGGCCGAGGCCAACGGTGAACATTCCCGCGACTCCACCGGTGCGGAATGCGACCGTGAGGGCACGGGGCATGCTGTTGCTGAGTGCCGCTGCGGCGGTACGAACGTTGCCGCGGGTGGCGAGGGTCATACCGATGTAACCGGTGAGACCCGAGGCGAGACAGCCGAGCACGAATGCGATCGTGCGGAAGATGCCCGCCTCGACGAACGAGAGCGCCGAGGTCTTGTCCGGCTTCAGGATCTCGGTCGAGGTGACGAAGACGATGACGACGAGCGGGATCAAGATGAGGCCGATCGTCTTGAACTGGCGCTTCAGGTACGCCCAAGCGCCTTCCTGGATCGCCGTGGCGATCTCGATCATCTTCGGCGAGCCTTCGCTCTCGGCCATGACCTTCTTGACGAGGAAGAAGCCGACACCGAGGGCGATGAGCGCGGCCGCCGCAGACAACCACAGGACGGCCCATTCACCACCCTTCAGGTCGAATTGCTGCCATCCGCCTTCCGCAGCGAAAATTCCAAGCACGTGCACTCATCCTTACGGTGGAGGGGCGGGCGCGAGCCAACCCCGGGGGTTTTTGGTGAACGCAACGAGTGTAGGGAATTCAGGCGGAGAGGGGCGAAACGGTCCAATTCCGTCACACCCCCCTTTTCGCCTCGGGAAAAGTTCGCCCCACTGGGGTCTCGGGGGTACCGTTTCTTCGCTCTGAAATCGGGCGCCCCCGCGCCACGAGAGGCATGCGGGAGAAAGGCAAGCAGATGGCACAGGTTCTCCACGGTCGCGGCCCGGTGACGGGCACGGCCACGAAGTCGCCGCGCAAGCGGCGGCCGTTCCTTCTCGACCTGTATTCGACGGCAGTCGGCAAGAAGTACGCGATGGCTATCACCGGCATCGGCCTCATGGGATTCGTGCTCTTCCACATGATCGGCAACCTGAAGATGTACTTCGGTGCAGCCGACCTCGACCACTACGCCGAGTTCCTGAAGAAGCTGCTCTATCCGCTCGCCCCGAAGGGTGCGGTTCTGTGGCTGCTGCGCGGTGGCCTCATCGCGATGGCAGTCATTCACATTCACGCCGCGATTTCGCTCACTCGTTTGAACCGCACCGCCCGCCCGGTTCGTTACCAGAGCGAGCGCGACTACCAGGTCGCCAACTTCGCCAGCCGTTCGATGCGCTGGACGGGCGTCACCGTGTTTCTTTTCCTCGTGTGGCACCTTCTCGACCTCACCTTCGGCGTGACGAACACCGTCGGTGCGGACGGCGAATTCATCCGCGCGAACGTGTACGACAACGTGGTGCGCAGCCTCGATCGCTGGCCGGTCGCGGCGTTCTACATCCTCGCGAACATCGCACTCGGCATCCACCTCTTCCATGGTGCGTGGAGCCTCTTCCAGTCGATGGGCTGGAACAACCCTCGTTTCAACAAGTGGCGTCAGGCGTTCGCGACAGGTTTCGCGACCGTCGTGGTCGTCGGCAACGTTTCATTTCCGATCGCAGTTCTCGCCGGCGTGGTCGGCGGCTGAGGAAGAAGGACACTCATGAGCGTCGAACTCAACTCAAAGGCCCCTGCCGGACCGTTGTCCGACAAGTGGGAGAACTACAAAGCCGACGTCAAGTTGGTGAACCCGAACAACAAGCGCAAGTTCAAGGTGATCGTCGTTGGTACTGGCCTTGCCGGTGCGTCGGCCGCCGCGACCCTTGCCGAACTCGGCTACCAGGTCGATGCGTTCACCTTCCACGACTCGCCGCGTCGCGCCCACTCGATCGCCGCGCAGGGTGGCATCAACGCCGCGAAGAACTACCAGGGTGACGGCGACAGCGTTCACCGTCTCTTCTACGACACGATCAAGGGCGGCGACTTCCGCGCCCGCGAGTCGAACGTGCACCGCCTCGCCGAGGTCTCGGTGAACATCATCGACCAGATGGTCGCCCAGGGCGTTCCCTTCGCACGTGAATACGGTGGTTTGCTCGACAACCGTTCGTTCGGCGGTGCGCAGGTCAGCCGTACGTTCTACGCACGCGGTCAAACCGGTCAGCAGTTGCTGCTCGGCGCCTACCAGCAGCTTGCCCGCCAGATCGGACTCGGCGGTGTGCGTCTCTTCAACCGCACCGAACTCGTCGACGTCGTCACCATCGAGGGTCGCGCCGCGGGCATCGTGGTGCGCGACTTGATGACCGGTGAGATCACCTCGCATTCTGCCCACGCGGTCGTGTTGGCGACCGGCGGCTACGGCAACGTGTTCTTCTTGTCGACGAACGCAATGGCCTGCAACGTGACGGCCGCCTGGCGTGCGCACCGCAAGGGCGCGTACTTCGCGAACCCCTGCTACACGCAGATCCACCCGACGTGCATTCCGCAGAGCGACGAGTTCCAGTCGAAGTTGACGCTCATGTCCGAGTCGCTGCGCAACGACGGCCGCGTGTGGGTTCCGAAGAGTCCCGACGAGACCCGTCCCGTCGACCAGATTCCCGAGGAAGATCGCGATTACTACCTCGAGCGCCTCTACCCGTCGTACGGCAACCTCGCACCGCGTGACATCTCGTCGCGCGCGGCCAAGCGCGCCGTCGACAAGGGTCAGGGTGTCGGCCCGCTGAAGAACGGCGTCTACCTCGACTTCTCCGATGCGATCAACCGACTCGGCAAGAGCGTGGTCGAAGAGCGCTACGGCAACCTCTTCGACATGTACGAGCGCATCGCGGGCGAGAACCCATACGACGTGCCGATGCGCATCTACCCGGCGTCGCACTACACGATGGGCGGACTCTGGGTCGACTACGAACTCATGACCACGATCCCCGGCCTTTACGCCGCGGGCGAGGCGAACTTCTCCGACCACGGCGCGAACCGCCTCGGCGCATCGGCTCTGATGCAGGGTCTTGCCGACGGTTACTTCGTCCTGCCGTACACGATCGGCAACTACCTCGCACCGATGCTGAACAAGCCGATCCCCGGCGTCGACCATCCCGAGTTCAAGGCGGCCGAGTCCGCGGCACGCGAGCGCTTCAACGGTTATCTCAACGTGAAGGGCACGCGTTCACCTGACTGGTTCCACCGCGAAGTCGGCAAGATCATCTGGGACTACTGCGGCATGGAGCGCACTCAGCAGGGCCTGGAAAAGGCCTTGTCGGAACTGCCCGCGCTGTACGACGAATTCAAGAAGGACCTGCGTGTCACGGGCAACGGCGAGAGCCTGAACCAGACGCTGGAAAAGGCCGGTCGTGTCGACGACTTCTTCCAGTTGGGAATGCTCATGTGCCGTGACGCTCTCGACCGCGAAGAAAGCTGCGGCGGTCACTTCCGCGCCGAGTACCAGACCGATGACGGTGAAGCCCTCCGCGACGACGACAAGTTCTGCCACGTCGCGGCCTGGGAATGGACCGGCGACCCGATGTCGGCCAAGCGCAACGTCGAAGAACTGAACTACGAAACCGTCCACCTCGCAACCCGGAGCTACAAGTGAGCAACCACCTGAAGGACATCACCCTCAAGATCTGGCGTCAGTCGGGTCCCAACGACGGCGGACACTTCGAGACCTACAAGGTCGACGAGATCAGCGACGAGGCATCGTTCCTCGAGATGCTCGACTACCTGAACGAGCGCCTCATCAACGAGGGCAACGAGGCCGTCGTGTTCGACCACGACTGTCGCGAGGGCATCTGCGGGACGTGCTCGCTCATGATCAACGGCCAGGCACACGGTCCCGAGCGCGCGACGGCCACCTGCCAGTTGCACATGCGCAAGTTCAAGAGTGGTGACAGCATCACGATCGAACCCTGGCGCGCAAAGGCCTTTCCGATCGTGAAGGACCTGATGGTCGACCGTTCCGCTTTCGACCGCATCATCGAGTCGGGTGGCTTCATCACCTCGCCGACCGGTGGCGCGCCCGACGCGAACCTCATTCCCATCCCGAAGCCCGTCGCCGACGCCGCCATGGACGCGGCCGAATGCATCGGTTGTGGTGCATGCGTCGCAGCCTGCCCGAACGGCGCGGCCAACCTCTTCACTTCGGCGAAGATCACCCATCTCAACCTGCTGCCCCAGGGCCAGGCCGAGCGGTTCAAGCGCGTCGAGGCGATGGTCGAGACGATGGACGAGTACTTCGGTTCGTGCACCAACCACGGTGAATGCGAAGCAGCGTGTCCGAAGGAGATCTCGATCGACGTGATCGCCCTCGCCAACGCCGACTACCGCAAGGCGAAGATCAAGAACCGCAAGCAACTCGCCCGCAGCTAGTCGTCGCGTCGTCCCGGGTCTCCGGGTGAACGACTCGCGTCAATGCGGGTAACGTCGGGCCATGACCGATCACGTCACGTCCCCACGCAACCTTGCCTCGACCCTCGGCGCTTTGCGCGCATCGGGCTGGCAATCGGTCCCGGTGAAAGACGAGATGCGTCGCAATGCGATTGCGAAGATTCGTGCCGGTGAACCGTTGTTCGCGGGCGTGATGGGTTACGAACACACCGTGATGCCGCAGTTGGAGAACGCGCTGTTGGCGGGTCACGACATCGTGTTTCTCGGTGAGCGCGGCCAGGCAAAGACCCGCATGATTCGTTCGCTCACGGGCCTCTTGGATGAGTGGATGCCGATCGTCGCGGGTAGCGAGATCAACGACGATCCGTACAACCCCGTGTCGCGTCACGCGCGCGACACGGTGGCGCAGATGGGCGACGACACGCCGATCTCGTGGGTGCATCGTTCCGAGCGTTACGGCGAGAAACTGGCCACCCCCGACACGTCGATCGCCGACCTGATCGGCGAGGTCGACCCGATCAAGGTCGCCGAGGGGCGTTACCTGTCAGACGAACTGACGTTGCACTACGGCCTCGTTCCGCGCACGAATCGCGGCATCTTCGCCATCAACGAATTGCCCGACCTCGCCGAGCGCATCCAGGTCGGCCTGCTGAACGTGCTCGAGGAGCGCGACATCCAGATCCGCGGCTACAAGATCCACCTGCCGCTCGACCTGATGCTCGTCGCCTCG
>JBBANY010000063.1:0-13679 GCA_040401695.1 Ilumatobacteraceae bacterium | reverse complement strand
GTCGACGTCGAGCGTGCGAAGGCGGGCCCGTTCGGTGCGCCGATCGCGCACGGATATCTCACGTTGTCCCTCGGACCGGTCCTGCTGCCGGAAATCTTCACGGTGGGCGGAATTTCGATGGGCGTCAACTACGGCGCGAACAAGATCCGCTTCATGTCGCCGGTGCAGGTCGGCTCGAAACTGCGGGCAGGCGCCAAGTTGGTGAACGTCGAAGACATCGCAGGCGGAGCGCAAGTCACGATGGAAGTGACCTTCGAAGTCGAAGGTGCCGCAAAGCCGTCGTGCGTCGCGGAAATCATCTTCCGCTACTACGTCTGACATCCCCTGCCTCTGACATCCCCTGCCTCTGACATCACCATCCGAGGGACGGGGTCCGGTTCAGCCGAACTCGGGCATCACCTTCGTCGCGAGCAGTTCCATGGTCTCGGTGTCGGGATAATCCGCGCACCACGGGATGAAGCCCGAACAGCCGAGGCTCACGTAGGTTGCGACCTTCTCGGCGACCTGCTCGGGTGTCCCAACCAAGTTGTTGTCACGCCAGTTCTCGACCGAGTCGCCCCAGAGCCCGCCTTTCGTGCGCTCGGCGAGTTCCTTCTCGGTCGAACGAATGAACACTTCGGGTGACCAGGTCTTGCGGATCTCGGCCTCGTCGCGGCCGACCGCGGCACAATGACCTTTCAGGATCTCCCTCTTGTGGGCCCATTCATCGGGCTTGCCGCCGAAGTTCGAACAATCGGCATGCTCCGCGACGACACGCAGGGTCAACTGCTCACCACCACCACCGATCCACACCGGCGGCGTCGGCTTCTGCAGAGGCTTCGGGTCACAGTTGGCCCGAACCGTCTTGTAGTACTTGCCGTCGTAAGTCGTCTCGGCGTTCGTCCACATCGATTTCACGATTTCAACCGATTCACGCAGCATGCCGATGCGGTCCTTGGGCTTGGGAAACTCGAATCCGTAACCGCGGTACTCGTTCTCGTACCAGCCGGCACCGATTCCCCACTCGAGACGGCCCCCGGAGATGACATCGAGCGTCGAGGTGATCTTGGCCAGGAGGCCCGGATTGCGATAGCTGTTGCAACCCACCATCTGCCCGAGCCTGATGCGTGACGTGCGCTGCGAGATCGCGGCCATCGTGGTCCAGCACTCGAACACCGCTTCATGGGCGGGACGTGGCACGTTGTGAAAGTGGTCGTACACCCAGATCGAGTGGAACCCCAGTTGCTCGGCCCGAAGCGCGACGTCGACCGCGACGTTCCACTTTTCGGCATCCCCCTCCACGTCGGCGAGTTCCATCTTCCAACCCTGGGGCATGAAAACCCCGAAGATCGGCTTGTCGTTGTCGTGAAGCGGATGTGCCGGCATGGGCGCCACCCTAGAGCGGCAGTTCGCCCGTTGCTTTCTTCGTGGACCCGAAATCCTTGTACGCCGCGATGGTGCGCTGGGCGATGCGCATCTGGTGGATCTCGTCGGCGCCATCGGCAAAGCGGCTCCAACGTGCCTGCTGAAGCATTCCGGCCAGCGGGGTGTCGGTCGAGTACCCGAGAGCGCCGTGCACCTGGATGGCACGGTCGATGATCCGCCACAGGCTGTTCGCGACGAAATGCTTGGCCATCGAGACTTCTGCGACGAAGTCCATCTTGTGCTCGATCTTGTAGGCGGCGTGCAGGACCATCAACTTCGACTGGTACAACTCCATCGTCGAATCGGCGATCATCCACTGGATGCCCTGCTTCTCCGCGAGATACGACCCATGCGAGTAGCGCTCGAGTGAGCGCTTCACCATCAGGTCGAGTGCGATCTCGGCCTGACCGATCCACCGCATGCAGTGCGCCAGACGTGCCGGCCCGAGCCGGTACTGACCGAGCAGGTGACCCTGGCCGCGGCCGCCCAGCATGTTGGCCGCCGGCACGCGCAGGTCTTCGATCTTGATCTCGCAGTGGTTGTGGCCACCCGACATCGTGTGCACGTCGCGGACGATGTTCCAGCCCTCGCTCGGCAGGTCGACGATGAAGCAACTGTTCGCCGCCTGGGGAATGTCCGGGTCCTCTTCGGTGCGGGCAATCAGCATCGCAAACTTCGCGCCACGAGCCCCGGAGATGAACCACTTGTGACCGTTGATCACCCATTCGTCGCCGTCTTTGTAGGCGAACGTCTTGATCAGCGTCGGATCACTACCGGCAACCTCGGGCTCGGTCATGGCGAAGCACGACCTTGCGGTGCCCTCGCACAACGGACGCAGGTACTTCTCCTTTTGTTCGGGCGTACCCCAATGCAGCAGCGTGTGCTGGTTGCCCTCGTCGGGTGCCTGTGCGTTCAAGACGAACGGGCCGATGCCGACTTTTGCCGCCTCGGCGGAAACCGCCGCCATCGCTGTCGGGCCGAGGCCCATGCCACCCCATTCGGCAGGCATGTGGGGCAACCAGAGGCCGCGCTCTTCACGTGCTTCCTTGCGCAGCTTCATGATCGTCTTCACGACCTGTGACCTGTCGTTCTGGTCGGTTGCCTCCCATGCCGGACGTACCGACTCGTCCATGAAGGCACGCACCTTCTGGCGGATGTCCTCGACGTCCTGCGGAAAACTGAAATCGATCACGTGATGGCCCCCAACTCGTCGGTGTCCGACGACCACCCATTCTTGCCCCACGCACGAGTGGGCGGCAACCAGAAACCCTCCTAGCCTGCTCTCGTGTCGATGCCGGACGGTCGCCTCCCCGAGGGGGCAGAGAAGGTCAAGGCCGTGCGGACGATGTTCGACACGATTGCGCCGCGGTACGACCTGGTCAACCGCATCATGACCTTCCGTCTCGACACACGTTGGCGCCGGCGAGCCGTCCGTACGCTGCGACTCGCACCTGGCTCGACGGTCATCGACCTTGCCTCCGGAACCGGTGACCTTTGCATCGACCTGCGTCGGCGAGGCCTCAACCCGATCTCCTTCGATCTCAGTTTCGGCATGCTGAGCGCCGATCGCAGCGGCGAGCCTCGCGCTCAATCCGACATTCTGCGGCTACCACTCGCCGACGCCTCCGTCGACGGTGCGACGTGCGGATTCGCATTGCGCAACCTCGTCGACCTCGACGCGTTCTTCACCGAACTTGCCCGCGTTGTCAGACCAGGCGGTCGGATTGCGCTGCTCGACGTCGGCATACCGCACAACCCGATCGTGCGCTTCGGCAACAACATCTACTTCGGGAAAGTCGTGCCGAAAATCGGTGCGCTCCTCTCCGACGGGCCCGCATACCGCTATCTCCCGAAGAGTGTCGCCTACCTACCGCCGCGCGAAGAACTGATCGAGAAACTCCGCACCGCGGGCTTTGCCGACGCCGTGCACGAACAACTGAGTGGTGGCCTCACCCAACTGCTCACGGGAACCCGCGACGCATGACCGCACTGCATTCCTGCAGCCGCCCCTTCGAAGAACCCGTCGACTTGAACGACATCGCCCGCGGGGACGGACTTCTCTTCGTGCGCGACGGCGTCGGCGTCGCCGCCCGGGGTGTCGCATGTGAAAGCAAGTCGGACGACATTGCCGCGGTTCTCTCCTCCATCGTGGTCGCACCCGGTTCCCTTCCGCCGCGGGCAATCGGCGCCCTGCCGTTTGCTCCGGGCAGCACGGGAACTTTCGTCGTTCCCGCCGTCAGCGTCGTCAAGACGGCTTCCGGTGCGCAGCACGTCGTGGCGGTTGCTGATGACGCCCCGACCGCCGAAGCCTTGCTGACAAAGGCACACGACGAGATCACCGGTGCGACACATCCAAAACCACGACCGCACGCGGGAAGGTTCAGCGTGGGGGCTCTCACCGACGTCGACACCTATCTCGCCGCCGTCACCTCTGCGCGCGACGCGGTTCGTCGCGGCGACATCACGAAGGCCGTCATCGCGCGCGACATCGAGGTGACGTCGAACGAGCCGATCGATCTTCACGCCGTCCTTCTTCGCCTCAAGGCCTCCTTCGGGTCGAGTTACCGCTACAGCTTCCGCGGCCTCGTAGGCGCTTCGCCCGAGTTGCTGGTCGAAGTCGACGACCAAACCGTCCGCAGCAATCCGCTTGCGGGAACCACTGCACGAACCGGGGACCCCGCGACCGACCGCACTCTCGCCGACGCGTTGCTCGCCAGCGAAAAGAACCAGATCGAACACCGCGTCGTCGTCGACATGGTGCACGACACTCTCCTTCCCTTCTGTTCGTATCTCGACTGGGAGCCCGAGCCGTCGGTGGTCGCGGTGGCGAACGTCCAACACCTGGGCACCCGCGTCGAAGGCCGACTCAGCCGACCCGCCCATGCCTGCGATCTGGCGCGACTGCTGTGCCCAACGCCGGCGCTGGGTGGCCACCCCAGGGATGCCGCAGTCGAGTTGATTGCGCACGTCGAGGGCATGGATCGCGGCCTCTACGGCGGAGCCATCGGCTGGTGCGATGCAAACGGCAACGGCACCTTCGCCGTCACGATTCGTTGTGCCGAGTTCTCGGCCGACCGGACACGCGCGCGGCTGTTCGCCGGCGGAGGAATCGTCGCCGAGAGCGACCCTCAATCCGAACTTGCCGAGACACAGGCCAAGTTCCAGGCCATGCTCTCGGCACTCGTTCGCCCCTAACTGCGAAGGGCCCTGTCCACCGCGTCGGTGATCGCCGTGTTCAATCGACCGTGGACGGCGTGGTCATCGACGCGATCGGTGTCGACCACGATCACAGACGGCCCCGACAGCGCGAGAGCATCACGCAACGCCCCGACGCTCTTCGGCGTCTCGACCCTGAGGCCAAAGCCGCGAGCCACGGCGGCGATGTCGGTGCCGTGGGGCGTGCCGAAGAGCTTTTCGAAGGTGCCGGCGGCGACCACCGATGCCTGGGGCAGGTACGAGAAGATCGCACCACCATCGTTGTTCGTGACGACGATCCGGATGTCGAGCGGTCGCTTCGCAAGCATCGCGAGAGACGACACGTCGTGGACGAAAGCAACGTCGCCGATGAACGCCGTCACGGCCCCCAACTCACTGGCCACTCCGATCGCCGTGGCGATCACGCCATCGATTCCGTTGGCACCCCGGTTCGCGTACACGAGAAGGCCGTCACCGGTCGAGGCGTACCACTCGATGTCGCGAATGGGCATCGACGAACTCGCGACGACGATGCGCGCGGATGCGGCAACTTCACGGGCAACGTGCGGGTCGAGAAGGGACTCACCGGCGAGGGTTTCCACGATCGCCGCCTCGGCCGCCACCTCTGCGTCTCGCCACTTGAGGCTCCACGACGTCGGATTCGCGAGATCGCCCTTGTCGACCATGACACGCGACACGGCGGTGGTGAGACGATCGACCGTATTGGCGACGTCAGCCTCGATGTGGACCTCGACCGTGTGGTCCGGGTCGTGGTACGTGCCCGGCGAATGCACCACGATCTGTTCCGAATTCATCGTGCGCAACCACTGACCGAGCACCTTCGATGCCGGCGGCGCGCCCAACCTCAGGACGACTTCGGGGGCCAGTTCCTTCGCCGCGAACGGCGATCTCACGATGCCGTCGAAGTGACTCACAATGTTGCCGCCCTCGGTCCTGGTTCCGCTGCGGGGACAGGCAAGCAACGGCCAGTTCAGAACCGACGCGAGGACGGTCGCGGCACCCGCGTAGGCCGTGATCGCGTAGCCACAACCCGGGTCACCCGCGACGATCACACCCCGGCGTCCGGCAAGCCGATGGGCGAGGTCGTCGATCTCCCAGTCGGTCAGCAACGACTTGGCATGCATGTGGCCGGACCACGGCCCGTCGTGCGAACGCGATGCGGGCATGTCGACGACATTGCCGACGAGAGGTTCGCGAAACGGGAGATTGAGATGCACCGGCCCCGGAACGGGACCGATGGAGCGAGCCACGAGATGGTTCGCGAGTGCCCGCCACGTGTGTGCGGCTTCGAACGAGGCGACGCCGGGGTCATGGAACCACCGCACGGAGGCACCGTAGAGCGCCGTCTGGTCGATCGTTTGCGCCGCACCCACGTCACGCAGTTCGGGAGGCCTGTCGGCGGTGCAGACGATCATCGGCACTGCCGACAAGTGTGCCTCGACGACTGCCGCATGGAAATGTGCAGCCGCGGTGCCCGACGTACACAATGCAACCGCTGGAGTGCCGCTGACGAGGGCCGACCCGAGGGCGGCAAAGGCTGCGCCACGTTCGTCGAGAAAGACCTCGGTGGTGATGCGCCCGTCGTTCACGAGCGCGAGAGCCATAGGTGTCGACCGCGACCCCGGCGCCACGAAAGCGAACTTCACGCCGAGGCGCACCCACTCGTCGACCAACGTCGCACAGAAGGTCGCCTGTGCGTCTGCTGTCGGGTGGGGGTCTATCGTGTGGGTCATGAAGGTCGAGATCTGGTCTGATGTCGTGTGCCCATGGTGCTACATCGGCAAGAAACGCTTCGAGGATGCTGTCCAGAGCCTCGCAGATGAGGGTACAGAACTCGACCTCGAAGTGACGTTCCGTCCGTTCCAGCTCGATCCCAGCGCCCCGATCGGTGGTGCCACCCCCGTCGCCGAGGCATACGCCAAGAAATTCGGCGGTGCGGAAAAGGCCGAAAAGATTCTCAACCATGTGACCCGTGTCGCAGCCGAGACGGGCATCACCTTTCACATGGACAGGGCCGTGCGTGCGAACACCCTGCGGGCACACCGATTGATGCATCTTGCTCTCATCCACCACGGCCCCGCCGCGCAACGCGCCATGAAGCAGCACCTTCTCGAGTCCTATTTCACGAACGGCGAGAACGTTGCCGACGACGAAGTGCTCATCGCAGCCGCTCGAACCGCGGGTATCCCCCGCGAGACGGCCCAATCGTGGCTCGATTCCGAGGAGGGCGACGTCGAGGTGCGTCGCGACATCATCGAAGCCGGCGAGCTCGGCATCACCGCCGTACCAACGTTCGTCATCGACGGACGATGGGCGATCCCCGGCGCACAGGACGTCGAGGTGTTCGCACGTGCGCTGCGTCGAATGCACGAGAAGTCCCTCGCCGCCGAATGAACGACCGACCAGGATGATTCCGCGTCGCATCGTTCTTTTGCACGGCTTCACCCAGGGTGGAGCGATCTGGGTACCCGTCATGGAGGCGATCACGACTCGCGCCCCGATCGACGCACCCGATCTGCCGGGACACGGCAGCGCGACGAACGTAGCCACAGGTCTTGCGGACACCGCTTCGGACCTTGCGCAGCGTTACGGCAAGAGTGCCTACGTCGGATATTCGATGGGTGGTCGCGTTGCCCTTCATCTCGCCCTCTCCCGACCGGAGTTGGTGTCGCACCTCGTCCTCTGCAGCACCACGGCAGGAATCGACGATCCGGACGAACGGCGTCGTCGCCGCACTGCCGACGACGCTCTCGCCGCCCATCTGCGCACCGTCGGCGTCGACACCTTTCTCACCGAATGGCTCGCCCAGCCGATGTTCGCCTCGCTCACCGTCACCAAGCACGACGCCGAAGTGCGCGCGTCCAACACCGCCGAGGGTCTTGCAACAAGCCTCGAATGCGCGGGCACCGGCACCCAGGAGTCGCTGTGGGACAGGCTCCACACGCTTGACATGCCGGTTCTCGTCGTCACCGGCGAGAGGGATGACAAGTTCACGGCGCTCGGTCGTCGCCTCGTCGAATGCATCGGCGACAATGCGCGCCACGTCGAAGTGCCCGGTGCGGGTCATGCGCTCCCCTTCGAGCGCACCACCGACTTCGCCGCGCTGTTGAGCGCCTTTCTCCGCTGAGTCAGGCGCCGATCAGCAGTCCGAGACCGAAAGCCAGGCCGAACAACATCTGTGCGCGCCCGGTTGTGCCGAGCACCACGATCAGATCGCGGCCCTTCGCCCCACCTCGAACGGTGGCAACTCCCGGCGCAACGGCGGCGAGGCCGACCAACCCGAGCACGGCCGAGGGGCGTTGCACACCCGTGAGAACGACGAAGACCGCCGCCACCACACAGAGCAAAACGTAGAACCCGCGCGTTCGTCGATCACCGAGGCGCACAGCAAGCGTTTTCTTGCCGGCATCCGTGTCGGTCGGAATGTCACGGAGATTGTTGACGACGAGCAGCGCGCAGGCAAGACAACCCACAGGCACGCTGGCCAACCACGACAAACTCGGGAGACTCTCGGATACGGCAAAGGTCGAGCCCACCGTGGCGACAAGACCGAAGAACACGAACACGAACACTTCACCGAGTCCGATGTAGCCGTAGGGATTCTTCCCCCCGGTGTAGAACCACGCGGCAGCGATCGCCGCGACACCCACGACCAACAACCACAACGTAGTGCAGAGCGCGATCACCAGTCCGGCAACGGCCGCGATGCCGAATGCGATGAAAGCGGCGGCTTTCACCTTGCTCGGCGCCACCAACCCCGAACCGACCAACCGCAACGGTCCGACACGCACTTCGTCGGTACCCCGAACACCGTCGCTGTAATCATTCGCGTAGTTCACTCCAACCTGCAGCGCCAGACTCACGACGAGCGCGGGCACGCCGAGCCACCATCGGTTGCCGTTCGACCCCGCCGCAGCGGCAAGTCCCACGGCGACGGGCACCACGGCTGCCGGGAGGGTCTTCGGTCGAGCACCGACGATCCACGGGTTCACGGCGCCCACCCTACGCTGTAACGGTGCGCGAACTCGTGGCTCTCGATCTTGCGTCGTCGAACGCGGTCGCCGAGAACGTCGTGCGCGAGTGGGACGCAGGCAATGCGATCGTGGTCGTCGACCAACGCTTACCCGACGGTGCACGGAGCGAACTTGTGCGCACCCTCGGCGTGCACGCCGTCGTCGACCGTTCCGGTCGCAACACCGTCGATGCCTCGGCCGAACCGATGGCAGAGGGGGACGCCCTCGTCATCGCCACCAGCGGCACCTCGGGCCGCCCGAAAGGCGTCGTCCACACACACGCAGGGTTGCGTGCGGCGTCGCTCGCCTCGACCGCGGCCCTCGGCGCGGGCGCAGAAGCCCACTGGCTCGCATGTCTGCCGCTCGCCCACATCGGCGGCTTCGGCGTCCTCACGCGCGCCTGGCACACAGGTGCACATCTGACCATTCACGACGGCTTCGACCCCGACGCAGTCACGGCGAGCGGCGCGTCCCATGTTTCGCTCGTCGCCACCGCGATGTCACGCATCGATACCACCACCTTTCGACGCATCCTTCTCGGCGGCGCGCGCCCGCCCTCCTCCGTGGCGGCCAACGTCGTCGTCACGTACGGACTGACGGAGTCGTGCGGAGGCGTCGTGTACGACCGTCGACCCGTTCCCGGCGTATCGGTGGACATTGCTCCGGATGGTGAGATTCTGTTGCGTGGACCGATGATCATGTCGAGCTATCGCAACCACGATCTCGTGTCCCCCGTCGATTCGACCGGCTGGTTGCACACCAACGACATCGGCCGCATCGAATCCGGAACGCTGCACGTCGAGGGTCGACGTGGCGACATGATTATCACCGGTGGCGAAAACGTGTGGCCCGACGCAGTCGAACGCGTCCTCGCACAGCATCCACTCGTTGCAGAGTGCGCCATTGCAGGCGTCGTCGATGACGAATGGGGCCAACGAGTCGTCGCCTGGATCGTCACGAACGGTGAAACTGTCCCGGCGCTGGAAGACATTCGGGACTTCGTCGCCGAGTCGATGCCGCGCTTCTGCGCACCTCGCGAACTGGTGATCATGGAAGCACTGCCACGCACCGCACTCGGAAAGGTGCTGCGGCGCACACTTGTCGAGGACCTAACGTCGCAACAATGACATTGCCGCCCGCATTCCGCCGGCAGTGGCTGGCGTCGGGTATCTCCAACATCGGCGATGGCATGGACGCGGCGGCAGGACCCCTGCTCGCTGCGTCGTTGACGAACGATCCCCGACTCATCGCGCTCGTTGGTGTCGGCCTGACGCTGCCCTGGCTCGTGCTCTCGCTTCCACTCGGGGTCGTCATCGACCGACTCGACCGCAAGGTGTTGATGGTCCGCGCCAACATCGCGCGGTGCGCATTGTTCGCACTCATCGCGGTTCTGGCCTCGACGGGCGACATGAGCATCGGCATTCTGATTGCGATCATCACCCTCGTTGGCGTGTGCGAGGTCGTCTTCGACATGTCGGCCCAGGCGTTCCTGCCCGCGATCGTGCCCGCCGAGATGCTCGAGCGAGCCAACGGTCGCCTGTTCGCGACCGAGGTCGTCTGCAACACGTTCCTCGGGCTTCCCCTCGGCGCCTGGGCCTTCGTCGCTGCGATCGGCACACCTTTCGCCGTCAACGCGGCGTCGTTCGGCGTCGCGGCCTACTTGGTTGCTTCGATCCGCACGACGATCCCGTCGAGTGGCACCGCGACCAGCGAACCCGAATCCAAGTCGTTCACAACTCAGTTGGCCGACGGCCTGCGGTGGCTTTTCGCGCACCGACTGCTGCGCACGATGGCAGTGATGCTGGGAATCTGCAATCTCGCGACCATGATGGGCCAGGCACTCTTCGTCAAATACGCCAGCGACGAACTCGGAGTCACCGGTGGCGGTTACGGCGTGTTGCTCGCCGTCATGAGCGCGGGTTCCATCCTCGGAGGCCTCGCGGGTGATCGCGTCGCGTCGAAAGTCGGTACTTCAACGACGATCATCGTGTCGTATTCGACGTTCGCGACCGCCAGCCTTGCAATGGGTCTGTGGCGCAACATTCCCGTCGCCGTCGCCGCCTCTGCTGCAACTTCGATCGCCGGAACGGTGTGGAACGTCGCAACTGTTTCGCTTCGCCAACGCATCATCCCCTCCGAATTGTTCGGACGGGTCAATTCGGCCTACCGCTTCATCGGCACGGATTTCATCGCGGTCGGTTCGGCCATCGGCGGGTTCATTGCCAAGGGCTACGACTACGCCGCACCGTTTCTGGTCGGAGGAATCATCATGACCACGACGATCGTCGTTGGCGCGCGCAGCGTCGTTCGCCACGCATCGGCGGCAGGAGTGTGAACGTCAGGCAGAGCCGGCCACGCCGGCGCCACCGTCGATGACGTACGTCTCGCCCGTGATCCAACTCGCGGCGTCCGACGCGAGAAAAACGGCGAGGTTTGCGATGTCCTGCGGTTCCCCGAGGCGCTTCGTTGGCAAACGTGCAGCCAAGGTCTCCCCGAAATTGTCGACGAGCACGGCAGCGAAATCGGTCTTCACCAGGCCGGGCGCGATGCCCACCACGCGTGATGGTCCGATCTCGCTCGCCAGTTGCCGCGTCATGTGGATGAGCGCCGCCTTGGTGAGGTTGTAGACACCGAGGCCCATCTCCGCACGCATTCCACCCACCGATGCGATGTTGACGATGACCCCGGGGTGGTCCTTCATCCACCGCTCGTGGACCATCTGCGTCCAGAAGAGCGGCCCCTTCAGATTGACATCGAACGTCTTGGCGAACCGACCTTCGTCGACGCCCAACGTCTTGCCGAAATACGGATTCGTTGCGGCATTGTTCACGAGAATGTCGATCGCGCCGAAGCGTTCCAGAGTGGCGTCGATGCATCCGGACGCCGCCGACAGGTCGCCGGCATTTGCCGCGAACACCTCGGTTTCACCCTCGATGCCGGCAGCAGCAGCCCGCAGTTGGTCTTCCTTGCGCGATGAAAGCATGACCTTCGCGCCACTTTCGGCCAGCGACTTTGCGATCGCCAGGCCGATGCCCTTCGACGCGCCGGTGACGAGGGCAACGCGGCCCTTCAACGAGATGTCCATCGGCCCAAACTAGTCGGCAGGCGGACGCGCCGATACGCGCACGACGGCGATGCGTCGGCCCTCGACCGTCTCGGCAGCGAAACGCCATCCGTCATGGTCGACGTACTCGCCGGGCACGGGAACGTGCTCGAGCATGTTGAACACGAAGCCTGCAATCGTGTCCCAGTCGTCGTCGGGAATTCGAATGTCGAGCAGGTCGTTCACATCGCCCACCGACGCCTTGCCGACGACCAGATAGTCGCCATTGGCGAGACGCTTGATTTCCTGCTCTTCCTGGTCGAACTCGTCGATGATCTCACCGACGAGTTCCTCGAGGCAATCCTCCAAAGCAACGATCCCCGCAATCGATCCGTGCTCGTCGGCTACGACTGCCATGTGGAACTTGTCGGTTTGCATCTCGCGCATCAGTCGACTGACGGGTTTGTTCTCGGGGACGATACGCACGTTGCGAATGAGCGACGAGATCGACTCGGCCCCGCGACCCTCGCGCTCGGCCCGCATCAGATCTTTCGCGAAGGCAAGACCCACCACGTCGATGTCATCGTCCACTTCGCGCACCACGGGAAGCCTGCTGTAGCCCTCGGCGATCGCGACGTCGAGGGCCTCGGTCACCGTGAGGTTGTGATCGATCGTGACGATGTCGGGTCGCGGAACCATGACCTCGCGCACCACTGTGTCGCCGAACTCGATGATCGACTCGATGAGCTCGCGCTCCTCGTGCTCGATGACCTCGTCTTGCGCGGCGGCCTCGACGATTCCGAGCAGTTCCTGTTCCGAAACGAACGGACCCTGCTGCAGACCCTTGCCCTTTACGATCACATTGGTGAGCGAGATGAGGGCGCGTGACACGACCTGCAAGGGCCAGAAATTTGCGAGTGTCCAGACCGGACGTGCAGCCAGCAACGCCGCCTTCTCGGGATAGATCACCGCGTAGGTCTTCGGCACGGCCTCGGCGAGCACGTAGAACACCACGACGTTGACGGCGATACCGATCACCACGCCGGCCGCCCCGAAGAGTCGGCCCGCAACGACGCCCGTGAGGGTGGCCTGGACCGTCTGGCAGACGTTGACGGTGAGAAGAATCGGATTCACCCAACGAGCGGGGTCCTCGACGAGACGCGACAACGCACGACCCGACTTCAGCCCCTGGTCGGCCATCGCCGCGGCCTTGGGTTTCGTCATCTTCGACAGACCCATCTCGGCCGAAGCAAGGAAAATGAGAATGACGAGAAGGACGAGGATCGCGATCAGCATTCCCCAGTCACCACCGGTTGGAGCCGCCGCCAACAGGGCGACGCTGGACATCAACACCTCACGTCACCGCGCCATCGTCGCGAACGTCGGCTTCGGGATGGTCGATCCGAAAGCCGCTGGGAGCGGGTCGTCCCCAGTGGAATTCCTCGAGCAGCGCCGTTTCGCGTCGCTGCATGGCGATCCGCTGGTCGTCATCGGCATGATCGTATCCGAGCACGTGCAGCACCCCGTGGGTTACCAGCAAAGCGATTTCATCGTCGAGGGTTCCGGCATGTGTCGGCGCCTGTCTGCTGGCGACGGCCGGACACACGACTACATCACCCAGCAACAAAGGGTGATCATCAGCGTCGGCCTCGGGTCTGTCGGGGCCGCGAGACACCCTCCCCGGCCCGGGCGAGTCGCCGACGACCACCGCATCGATGGGGAAAGCGAGAACGTCGGTGGGGCCGTCTTTGCCCATGTGCACCCGGTTCATCTCGGCAATCGTTGCGTCATCGACAAACAACACACTCAGTTCGGCCGCCCCCTTCACGCCCTCGGCCGCGAGAACCGACCCCGCGAGGCGTTGCCACCTGTCGACGTCGACGGCGACCTCCGACTGTTCATCGGCACAAAAGACCTGAATCGCACCCTCTCCACCGACACGGCGCGCACGACGCTGACGCGAGAGAAAACCGACCATCGTTCGATCAGTTCCGGCCGGCGTC
>JBBANY010000062.1:0-14026 GCA_040401695.1 Ilumatobacteraceae bacterium | reverse complement strand
CCCGATCCGCTTCTATCAAGCGTCGTCGTCGGAGATGTTCGGCAAGGTGCGCGAGGTTCCGCAAAGCGAACTGACGCCCTTCCACCCGCGCTCGCCCTACGGCTGCGCCAAGGTCTTCGGCCACGACATCACCGTGAACTACCGCGAGAGCTACGGCTTGTATGCGTGTTCGGGAATCCTCTTCAACCATGAGGGTCCGCGCCGCGGCCTCGAGTTCGTCACGCGCAAGATCTCGAACGCGGTGGCCCGCATCAAGCTCGGCGCGCAACAGGACATCTCCCTCGGCAACCTCGATGCGAAGCGCGACTGGGGCTACGCCGGCGACTACGTGAAGGCGATGTGGCTGATGCTGCAGCAGCCCGAACCCGACGACTACGTCGTGGCAACCGGCGAGACACACAGCATCGAGGAATTCCTGGAACTCGCCTTCGGCGAGGTCGGCATCACCGACTGGCGTCCGTACGTGAAGCAGGACCCGCGTTTCTTCCGACCGGCAGAGGTCGATCTGCTCATCGGCGACCCGACGAAGGCCAAGACGAAGCTGGGCTGGAAGCCCGAAGTCGACTTCCCGGGTCTCGTGCGGATGATGGTGCGACACGACCTCGAGGTCGAGTCGGCGAAGTTGTCGAAGTAGTCAGCCTTCGAGGGGGCGCTCGCTCAGCGCCTCGATGATCGATTCGGTGTCGGGCCTGTCGCCGCTGCTCATGCGTGCGCGCAACGCGAGGGCGAACACCACCATCGCCGCACCCGACGAAGCTGCCGCACCCAGCTCGACGCGCAGGAACAGTTCGTCACTCGACAGCCACGTGACGAGCACGAAGGTCACCATCGCGACGCCCCAACCGATCGTCACCCACTTGTGTCCGTGCAGCGCGATGACGGCTTGCGACGTGCCGAGCGCCAGCATGTAGAGCGCGCTGCCGAGTGCAAGCAATGTGAGCGTGCGGCGGTCGAGGCCGCCTTCGTACACGACCTCGAGAACCTTCGGACCGATGATCGCCGATCCGCCCACGCCGAGCACGCCGATGCCGATGACGGTGAAGAGCAACCGGCGGAATGCAACGCGGAACTCGCCGAGGTCGCCGTGCGCGGCGAGTCGCGCGAGGCGCGGAAGAAGCGACGCCTGGATCGCCTGAAAAAGGAAGAGGGGCACGCGGGCGAGGATGACCCCGTTGCCGAACTGCGTCACTGCCTCGGCCTGATTGGCATCGGCGAGGACGTCGACTCCGATGGGGGCGGCGTTGACGAGTGCCGCGGCGAGCACCGAACCACCGAGCAGCCAGCCGAGGTTGGGCGTGATCTCCGACCACGATGCGGGCGGCCCGTCCTCTGTGCGCAGCGCCCCGCGTGACAACACAATGAAGACACCCAGCAGTGGGGCGGCGGCGACAACCATCGCATACGCGCCGACCACTTCGACACCGACGATCCACAGTGCGATGCAGCCGATGATGCGTGTCGCACCGTCGAAGCCCATGACGATGCCGTAGTCGACGAAACGACCCGATCCCGAACAGATGCCGCGCGCGAGGTGTGTCGGTGCATAGGCAAGAAATGCGACGAGAAGCGAAGCGGTGACGACCCAGTTCTCTTCGAAGAAGTCCTTCGTGATCCACGGGCTGCCGATGAGCACGATCGACGACACGACGACGGCAAAGATCGCGGCGAGCGGTATCACCTTGCGGATGACGGGTCGTCCGCCCTGGCCGAGTTCGCGGCGGTGGGCGAGCGCGCGGCCCACCTCTTGTTCGATTGGCATGAAGAAGCCCGGCGCGAGGGCAAAGGTCGCAAACCACAAGGCGACAATCGGCTTGAAACCTTCCTTGCCGAGCGCCTGCTGGCCCACTTTGAAAAACGCGTAGCTCGAGACTCCGGCTACGAGGAGACCCGCTCCAACGGGCACCGTCCCCTCGGGGATCGCCGCTCTGACGTTGTCGATGCGTCTGGCACCGGTGGGGGATTCACTGCTCACGCGCCCCGCAGGCTAGTGCGAGGCGCGTGAGCGGCGGGGGGAACGGACGTCCGTCAGGCGGACGGAGCGATTTTCGAACGCACCGACACGACGGTCTCGGAGACCGACTTCGTGGCACGCTCGATCGTCTTTTCTGCCGCGTCCTTGGCCGAGTTGGCGATCGATGCGACGCGTGCACTGACGGCTGCACCGGCGGCGGTGACATCGCCGAACGACGACGGAATGCGAGCCTGCACGGCTGCGGTGACTTCGCGACGACGCACCTGCACCTGCTGGAAGGCGAGAACTCCGCTGCCGACGGTGACGTAGGCGACGTCCTTGGTCAGGTTGGTTGCCATCTCGACGGCGCGCTTGGTGTTGTCGCGGGCGGCCTCGAGGTTCTTCTTCATGTCGAAGTTCGTGAGGTCGATGCCGGGAATCTGGGCCGACGGGAACTTCAGGTTCGGGATGTTCAGGGTGGGGAACTTGATGTTGGGGGTTGCCATGCGCACAACTGTATCCGCTGGTGCTAACTATTGCAAGCGTTCAACTCGGGCAATCGGGAAAGGTCTATTTTGCGGGTTCCCGCAACTAGCCTCGCCACATCGTGGAGAGCGCTCCGGAGACCCCCTCCAGCCCGTCGAACGCTGCCTCAGCCAGTGTTCCGGTAGTCGCCTCGGTCGTCGTCGCCCACCCGCACACGGGCCTGGACGCCGTCCTCGAGTCCCTTGCGGCTCAGGACTACCCGCATCTCACCCACCTCTTCTTCGTGGTCGGGGCCCCGGGGGGAGAAGCGACCGCTTCTCCGGTGCAGACAGCCACGTTGGAAACCACCACGGCGGCAATCACCGCGGCTCTCCCGGGGGCGATCGTGCGGACCGTCGTCGGCAACCCCGGTTACGGCCCGACCCAGAACGAGGCGGCGCGGATGGTCGAAGGGGACAACGGGCTGTTCCTGTTTCTCCATGACGACGTCGCCCTTGCCCCGAACGCGGTGTCGGCAATGGTCACCGAGATGTTCGCATCGAACGCGGCACTCGTCGGCCCGAAGTTGGTCGACTGGGACGATCCGTCGGTGCTGCAACACGTCGGCCTCGGCGTCGACCGCACGGGTGAGGTCGATCCCATCGTGTTGCCCGGTGAGCGCGATCAGGAACAACACGACGCCGTCGGCGACGTGTTCTGCGTGCCGAGTGCCTGCATGTTGGTGCGCGCCGACGTGTTCCGCACCGCCGGGGGCTTCAGCCCCGAGATCGACTTCGGCGGCGAAGAGATCGACCTCTGTTGGCGCGTTCACCTGACGGGGGGTCGCGTCATGGTGGTTCCGTCGGCGGTGGTCCGTCACCGCGAAGGGTTCGCCGATCGCAATCCCGACATCGACCTCGCGGAGTTGCGTGAACGTCACCGCGTGCAGACGGTTCTTGCGGCGACGTCGCCGTCACGATTCGCGCCCGTCGTCGCACTCCTCGTCGGCTTGTCGCTCGTCGAGGCCGTCGTCGGTGTTTTCTCGGGCAGAACCAAGCGTGCACTCGTGGCCCTCGCCGCCGTCTTCGGGACCATCGTGCGTGTCGGGTCGCTGAGGCGGCGTCGCGCGAAGGTGCAGGCATTGCGCGTCGTGTCCGATGCCGAGATCCACGACCTGCAGGTGCAGGGAAGTGCGCGGGTCGTGTCGTTCCTGCGGGCACGCAGAGCACGAAGCGACGCAAAGCGGCTCGAGAACCGCATTGCCGCCGCCGAAAGGGAAAAGCGTGCACGCACGACGCTCGCCGTCTTTGCGTTTCTCGGTGCCGTGTTCGTCGTCGGTGTGCGCCGTCTTGTGGTCGACGGGGTCACCTTCGTCGGACAATTCGTTCCGTTCACCGAATCATGGAGATCCCTCGGTGCCGCCTATCGACTCGGATGGTGGCCGGGAGGATTCGGGTCGGCAACGCCTGCTCCGACGGGCACCGCGCTCGTCGGCGTCGCGACGTTCTTTTCCTTTGGTAATCCTGCCGCGGTGCGAACCGCGGCAGTCGTCGGCCTTGGCGTCGTCGGCGTCGTCGGCATGTGGTGGTTCGGCCGCGACGTGACGCAATCGGCACGCGCACGGGCGGGCGGGACGCTCGCCTATGCGATGGTGCCCCTGCACTACGAAGCGGTGGCAACGGGGCGATGGAGCGTGCTCGCCGCGTATGCCGCGGTCCCGTGGGTGTTGCTCGCATTCAGCAGGGCGAACGACGTTCTCACCGCAACGGCGTCCGATGTGCTGCGGCGCGCGCTGCGGTTGGGCCTCGTCATCGGCGCCGTTGCGGCATTCGAGGCGTCGTTCATCCCGGTGCTGATTGTTGCCGCGGTCGCCTACATCCTCGCCACGGCAATGTGCACGGGAGTGCGCTCGTTGCGCGGCCTGCCGGGTGTCGTCGCTGCAAGTGTCGTCGTGGCGTTGTTGCTGAACTTCCCGTGGATCGGCCACTACGTCGGTTCCGATTGGTGGTCGCTCGTGGTTGGTGCCGATCCCGGCGTCGGCCGCAACGAGGGAATCCTGCGCATCCTCAGCTTCGATGCGGGTCGGGCGGCGTTCGCACCGGCGATTCTCGTGCTCTACGGCGTGGTCGTCGTCGCGGTCGTCGTTGCGCGCGGGACGCGGTTCGTGTGGGCCGTTCGTGGTGCCGTTCTGACGGCGGTCTTCGCAGCGCTCGCGGTTGCATCCGACTCGCGCGTGTTCGGTTTCCCCTTGCCCGAGTCGGGAATTCTGCTGTCGTTCGCCGCCGGTGGTCTTGCCCTCGGTGTCATTGCGCTTCTCGATGCAGTCGAAAACGACGTGCGCGGGGCGCGCTTTGGTTGGCGCCAGCCACTCGCGTTGCTCGCCGCACTTGCGGTTCTGGTTCCGGTCATTCCGCTTGCCGTCAATGCAGCCGATGGTCGCTGGAACCAGCCGCGCTCGTCGCTCGACACGTTGCTGCTGCAACTGGCGAAGAACCCCGACGAGGGTGACTACCGCGTGCTGTATCTCGGCCACCCCGACCTGTTGCCGGCCGCGCCGCGGACGCTCGACACGCGCAGCGGTTTGCAACTCGGCTACGCGGTCACCGACGACGGCATCGCGACACTGTTCACGCAGTGGTCGCCGGGGGAGACCTCGACGGTGCGGACTCTCGAGAACGCGCTGTCGCATCTCTTGTCGGGTGACACACCGCGTGTTGGACGTCTGGTTGCCCCGCTCGGCGTTCGTTACATCGTCGTCCCGCGTATCGACGGTGCGCGCAGTACGCGCAGCGAGCCGATGGCCGTGCCCGGCGGTCTCGTCAATGCGTTGCGGGTGCAGCTCGACCTGCGTCGCCAGTACGAATCGGCCGATCTGTTGATCTACGAGAACACGGCATGGGTGCCGACCGTCGCGCAACTCAGCGCGGCGGGTTCACAGGCGAGCACGACGGCGGGAATGGACGAACTCGTTCTGACCGACCTCCGCGGAGCGACACCCGCCAAGGTCGGGTTCGTTCCCGGTCGGGCGACGCAGCGTCTCGAAGTTGCACCCGGTGTTGTGGGCATCGCGGTTCCGCCTTCGCCACGCTGGAGTCTTTCGGTCGACGGGCGCAGGTTGGCGTCGCGACCGGCGTTCGGCGCGACGACCGGTTTCGACGTGCCCGACACCGTTGCACCGGGCTCGCGCGCGACGCTGCGCTACGACCGCCCGTTCCTGCAGGTGGCTTTCGTCATCGGACAGTTCGCATTGTGGTGTTTTGCACTCTTCATCGCGCTCGGGTTGCGTGTGCGTCGACGTCGGCCGTTGCCGGTGCGCGTCGAGCGCAGTGACGACACGCCGATCAGGTTCGAGGCGGGGTCACGGTGAGCCGCGTGCGTCGAATCCCCGGACTCGTGCTCGTTGCAATCGCGGTCGTTGGTGTCGTCGTGGCCGACCGTGCCGGACGTCCCGATATGCCGCAGGCGGAACCTGCCGACGCGGTTGCGGTTGCAGATGCCGTTGCGGCTCTTCCTCCGACCGCGAGCGACCTCGCCGTCACGTCGAGTGCCTGGTACTGCCCCGGGGTGCCACTCGGCGGCAAGGGTTACGACGGTGCCGACCACGGTGGCGAGGCGATCGTGGCGAATCCCACCGACGACGAGTTGACGGGAATCGTCACCCGATACGTCGACGGATCCACGCCGCAAACGAATGCGATCAGTGTCGCGCCGCGTGACAAGGTCATCGTCGACCTCGATGAGGGCGTCGATGGACGCTACGTGAGCGCGCTCATCGAACTCACCGGTGTGAACGGTGCGGGTGGAGCGGTCGTCGAACAACGCGCCGATTTCCCCGCGGGCGAGTCGTACCAGCCATGCGCAAACGCGCCGTCGGACGCGTGGTATTTCGCCGATGGTTTCACGGCGAGCGACAGCGAGGAAAATCTCGTGCTGACGAACCCGCTCGTCGATGCAACGGTGATCAACGTGCGCTTCGTGACAAAGGACGGCGAACGTGCGCCGTCGCCGCTGCAGGGCTACGTATTGCCGCCCCAGTCCTTGAGTGTCATCAAGATCGCCGAGCAGGGTGCGCGCGGCGAAGAGTTGGTCGGTGTGGAGATACGCGCACAGAGCGGTGCGTTCGTTGCCGCACGCGCACAGCACTATCTGGGCACCGGTCGCTTGGGCTACACGCTGAAGCTCGGTGCGCCCGCAGCCCACGCCGACTGGTGGGTCGTGACCGGCAACTACGCAGGCAAACCCGCCGAGCAGATCGACGTCTTCAATCCGGGTGAGAAAGATGCACTGGTCTCGGTGTTGTTCTCCGGTTCCGAGGCGGTGACGGCGCAGCCGCTGTCGCTCGTCGTTCCCTCGCACCGTGTCGTGAGCATCTCGATGGCAAACGTTGCCGGTCTGCCCGAATCCGAGTTCGTCGTTTCGCTGTCGGTGCTGGAAGGCGACCCGGTGGTCGTCGAACACGTGGTGACGCGCCAGCTGGAAGAGAACGCGGCCACATCTGTCGACCTTGCCCTGCCGTCGGCAATGGCCACGACGAAGTGGCGGTCGGCAATCGGTGCCGACGCCGGACGCGAACGGGCGCTGCTCGTCTTCAACGTCACCGGTGTCGATGCAACAGCGGCGGTCGCGAGCATCGGGCCGGCCGGACGTCTCCCCGCGGCTGGACTCGAATCGATTGCGTTGCCGGCAGGTCGGCCGGTGTACGTGTCGATTCCGGAGGGCCTCGACCTTCTGCAATACGAGGTCACCGCGACGCAGCCGGTACTCGTCGTGCGGATGGTGCCACGCGTGACCGGTGTCGGGGGCCGTGACATCGTTCCCGCATTGCCGGTTCTCGGCGGACAGGGCGAAAGCGAGTCGAAGCCATGACGAACGTGTTCATCGTCGTTGCCGTCCTGGTGTGCGCGACGGCCGCCGCGATCATCGGTCGTCGTCGACGCCCGCAGGCGCCGACGCAACCGCGTATGCAGGTGCCCTCACAGGTCGATCGCAACGACTTCGCCCGACCCGAAGCCGAGTGGTTGGTGGCGGTCTTCTCGTCGGCGACGTGCCACACGTGCGCCGATGTCGTTGCAAAGGCGCAAGCCGTGGCATCGCGTGATGTGGTGGTGCACGACGTCGAGTACTCCGCGGCACGCCACGTTCACGAGCGCTACGACATCGACGCGGTTCCCGTGGTTCTGATCGTCGACCACGAGGGAGTGGTGCGGGCAAACTTCATGGGACCCGTGACCGCGACCGACCTGTGGGCGGCCGTTGCCGAATGCCGTGAACCGGGGTCACGCCCCGACTCGAACTGCCACGGCCACGACGACCAAGTCGACTAGCTGCGTCGACTACAGGTGCGTGTCGGTCGGCGCTGTCGTGCCGGCCGGCGACTCCGACAGACCCTGCTGGACGAGGCGAACGACGGCTTGGCCGTCGATGGTTTCCTCTTCGAGCAGTTTGCCCGCGACGAGGTCGAGGCCACGTCGGTGCTTCAGCAGGATGTCACGTGCGCGGTCTTCCTGCTCGCGCAGGATCCGGGCGATCTCACCGTCGATCATCTTCGCGGTGTCGTCGCTGTATTCGCGTCCGTTGGTCATGAGGTCCTCGCCGAGGAAGACCTGTTGCTGCGTGCTCCACGCCATCGGCCCAACGGCCTGGCTCATGCCCCATTCGCGCACCATGCGGCGTGCGATCGAGGTGGCCTGTTCGAGGTCGTTGGCGGCACCGCTGTTGAGATGGCCAAACACGATCATTTCCGCGACGCGACCACCCATCGCCTTGCAGATGACGTCTTCGAAGTACTCCTTCGAGTACGTGTGACGCTCTTCGGGCAGAGTCCACGTGACACCAAGTGCCATGCCGCGGGGGAGGATGGTGACCTTGTGCAGCGGATCGCTGTTCGGCAGCACGCTGGCGAGAACTGCATGGCCGCCTTCGTGGTATGCCGTCGCACGCTTTTCCTCGGCCGACAGCACGAGGCTTTCACGACTGGCGCCGAGAACCACGCGGTCGCGGGCGTTTTCGAAATCGATGCGCTCGATCTGCTTCGAACCACGGCGCACGGCAAAGAGCGCCGATTCGTTGACGAGGTTCGCGAGGTCGGCACCGCTCATGCCGGGGGTGGCGCGGGCCATCGTGTCGAGGTCGACGTCGGTGCCCATGCGCTTGTCCTTCGAGTGGACCTTCAGGATCGCGAGTCGCTCTTCGTATTCGGGTAGCGGAACGATGATCTGGCGGTCGAAACGTCCCGGGCGAAGGAGTGCCGGGTCGAGAATGTCGGGGCGGTTGGTCGCGGCCATGATGACGATGCCTTCGCTCGTCTCGAAGCCGTCCATTTCCGCCAGCATCTGGTTCAGCGTCTGTTCGCGTTCGTCGTGGCCGCCACCGAGGCCCGCACCACGCTTGCGTCCGATCGAGTCGATTTCGTCGATGAAGATGATGGCGCGACCCATCTTGCGGGCTTGCTGGAAGAGATCGCGCACACGACTTGCGCCGACGCCGACGAACATCTCCATGAAGTCGGAGCCCGTGACCGAAAGGAAGCCGACGCCTGCTTCGCCGGCAACGGCGCGAGCGAAGAGCGTCTTGCCGGTTCCCGGGGGGCCGACGAGGAGGATGCCCTTCGGTACCCGTGCGCCGATTTCCTTGAACTGTTCGGGCATCCGCAGGAAGTCGACGACCTCCTTGATCTCCATCTTCACACCGTCGTAACCGGCGACATCGGCGAAGGTGGTGGAGGGCTTGCTCGCGTCGTAGTTCTTCGCGCGGCTGCGGCCGATCGACATGATGTTGCCCGCCTGGCCCATGGCGCGACGCTGCATCCACACGAAGAAGCCGACGATCAAGAGGAACGGCAGGAGGATCGGTACGAGGCTGGTGAACCAGTTCGGCTGCGGGGTGTTGTAGTTGTAGTCGACACCACGCGCCTTCAGTAGTTCCTCGTCGGCGTCGCTGAGCAGCGGTGCGCCGGTAGTGGAGAAACTGCGTCCCGAAGTGAGCTCACCACTGATCTGGTTGGTGGCGTTGTTGATCGACACCTTTTCGACCTTGCCTTCGCGCACGAGGGTGAGGAATTCGGTGTAGGTGAGCTTGTCGCCGGTTGTCGTCGGCCACAGACGCGGACCGATGAGCAGCAACACCGCAAACGCTGCGATCACCCAGACCGCCCAACGCGGCAGTGGTCCGCGGCCTTGCGGCTTTTGTCCGTCTTTCGGGAGGTTGCCCTGGTCGGCGGGCTTTTTTGCGCCCAAGCGACCCCAAGCGGACTTGCCCGGTTGTTTGTTGCCCGACGGCTTTGACCCGTTCGCGGGCGGCGGTGGCGGCGGAGGGAGGGGACTCATGGCCTCATGCTAAAGCTGCAATCCACTAAACGTGAATCGTGCTCCATTACGGTTTTCACATGTCCCGTCACTGTTCGCGCACCGGTTGCACTTCGTCGGCTTCGATGACCCTCACGTACCAGTACAGCCGTTCGGTCGCGTGGCTCGACAACCTCGCGCGTGAGCGTGACCCGCACGCCTACGACCTGTGCGAACGCCACGGTGAGCGCCTGTCGGTACCGTCGGGTTGGCGTCTCGAAGACCGCCGTCACCAGCCGCTGCAACTCGTGTTCACCGAGGCAGCCGACGGACTCTTCGGCCACCGCCTTGCGGGCTGATCCGACCACCTCCGTCGGAACGCGTGAACAGCACGAGAAATTCGTCACCCGGCAACCGGGGTAACGGCGCCAACTTTCCCGTTCCCATCCTGTTCTTTGGCTGGGTCGGTGCCTTTGTCGTCGCCAACATTTTCGCCGCCGTGATCTTCGGCGCATCCGGTGCGGCATCCGGAGAAGAGCCGATCTGGGTCGTCGGTCTCGTCGCGGTGGCCCTGTGGGCGCCCTTGATTGCCGTCCTCGTCATGGTCTCGAAGCGCATGGGATCGGGAAACTTCATGCGGGACTACTCGGTCGGGTTCCGTGCGGTCGACCTAGCAGGCATTCCGATCGGAGTCGCCTCGCAGTTGTTGCTCGTCAATCTCGTCTATTGGCCGTTGCGTGAATTGTTTCCGTCGACGTTCGACGTCGACAAGGTGGAGGACCGCGCGCGAGGCCTCTTCGACCGCGCCGATGGTGCGTGGATCGTCGTGCTGGTTCTCGTCGTCGTGGTGGGTGCGCCGATCGTCGAGGAACTCGTGTACCGCGGTTTCATCCACGGCTCGTTGCGTGGCCGGCTGAGCGACGGCCTCGCATTGCTCGGAGCAGCAGTGTGGTTCACATTGATCCATTTCACGCCGGTCGAATATCCGGGCCTCTTTGCGTTCGCCGTCGTGCTCGGTCTCTGTTTCCACGGCACCGGTCGGTTGGGAATGGCGATCGTTGCTCACATGGCTTTCAACGCGACGGGCCTCATCCTGGTGGCAGGAAGCTGACCGTCCGCCTGACAGACTGATCGGGCATGAACGCCGACGTCACACCGCCGCTCGGAACCGACTCTTTGCAAGCGGACGAACCCGAAGAATCCGAAAAAGTCGTCGATCTCGCCGAAGGTGACGAAACGGCGGACCCGACGCCGCGTCCGGCCCGCACCTTCCCTTCGCTGCAGTTGTTCTCGTCGATCGTGATCGTCGGCGGGGCGATGCTGTTCCTCCTCGCGACGTTGCACCCCGGTCTCATCTTCAAGAACAACACCCCGACCGGTGGCGACATGGGTGCCCACGTGTGGGGTCCCGCCTTCCTTCGCGACAATCTATTGTCGAACATTCGCCTCAGTGGCTGGACGATGGACTGGTATTCGGGTTTCCCGATCTATCGCTTCTACATGGTGGTGCCTGCGCTGTTCATCGTGCTGCTCGACGTCGTCTTGCCCTACGGAATCGCCTTCAAGATCGTCGCGGTCGCAGGCATCGTTGCGCTGCCGCTGTGCGCGTGGGCTTTCGGACGTTTGGCGCGGTTCGTGTACCCGCTGCCCGAATTGTTTGCCGTCGCAGCGACGGTGTTTCTCTACGACGAAAGCTTCACGATCTACGGCGGCAACATCGCGAGCACGATGGCGGGCGAGTTCTCGTTCTCGATCTCGCTCGCGTTCGGCGTGCTCGGCCTCGGCTTTCTCGCCCGAGGGCTCGATTCGGGCAGGTACCGCACGACCGCTGCGGTGTTGATTGCACTGTCCGCCCTCAGCCACGGCATCGTGTTGATCTTCGTCTTCGGTGGTGCGGCAGTGATGGTGCTGTTGCACACCGGTCGCCGGCGTTTGTTGTTCGGCGTGACGACCATCGGTGGCGCGGTGTTGCTCGCCGCATTCTGGGTGTTCCCGTTCCTTACCGCTCACAAGTACATGACCGACATGAAGTACGAGCCGCGGCCGAGCGGTGCCACCGACTCGTTCTGGGACATGTATTTCCCCCTGACGCCGTTCTGGGACATCGTGATCATGGCCCTGGCGTCGATCGGCTTCGCCGCATCGGTGCTGCGTCGCCGCATCATCGGCGTCTGGCTCGGGGTCATGATGATCCTGCTGTTCATCGGCGTCTACATCACGCGCGACAGCCTGCCCGTCATCGGGTTGCTGTGGAACCCGCGCCTCCTGCCGTTTCTCTACCTCTGTCGCTACTTCCTCGTCATGATCGGCTTGTGGTCGATCGCTGCGGCGGTGCTTCGTCTCGTGGCGGGCGAGCGGGGTGCGCCAACTGACGGCCCGCGGTTCGTGACGTCGCACCACGTGCTGCGCAACGCAACGGCGTGGGGCATCGCCGTCGGCGTGCTCTGCATCGTCGGTTTCCGGTTCCAGCAACTGCCCGGTGGGTCGATCCTCACGAAGGCCGACGGAACGTCCCAGTATGCGTGGGGTCCGTTCCGCGCGAAGTCGGACAACAAGTCGTTCGTCGACGGCTGGGCGCGCTGGAACTTCGAGGGCTACGAGGGCAAGGGCTCGTACGGTGAGTACCACGGCATCGTCCAGACGATGAAGCGACTGGGGGAGGACCCGAACCACGGATGCGGTCGTGCGCTGTGGGAGAACAACGGTGATCTCAACAAATACGGAACCACGATGGCACTGATGTTGCTGCCGTTCTGGACCGACGGTTGCATCGGTTCGCAGGAAGGCCTCTTCTTCGAGGCGGCCGGCACCACGCCGTACCACTTCATTTCTGCCGCGGCATTGTCCAAGCAGAGCAGCAACCCCGTTCGTGAACTCCGCTACGACAACAACGACGCGAGCAAGGGCGTTCGTTACCTGCAGGAACTGGGTGTGCGGTATTACATGGCCTTCACCACCGAGGCGATCAACTCCGCTGCGACCCAACCCGCGCTTCTCGAAGTTGCCCGCTCGGGGCCGTGGGTCGTGTACGAAGTCGAGGCGAGTGACTGGGTCGTACCGATGACGCGCCAGCCGGTGGTCGTCAACGAACGCGACGGCGATCAGCGTGAACGTTGGTTGGAACTGGGTTCGAGTTGGTTCCAGCACGGCGAAGAGTGGGCGGCGACGCCCGTCGACGATGGTCCCGACTCGTGGCAGCGCATCGACGTCGAAGTCGACCTCGACCGCAGGGTGGGTGAGCCCGGTGACCCGTCGCGCAACGTCGACATCGTCACGCCGGTGCAGGAAATCAAACAGGTCGACTTGCCGGAGGTACGAATCTCCGATTTCGAACGCAGTCAGGATTCGGTGTCGTTCAAGGTCGACAAGGTCGGTGTTCCGGTTCTCGTTCGGGTGAGTTTCTTCCCGAACTGGAAGGTCGACGGTGCCGATGGTCCGTATCGCGCAGCACCGAACATGATGGTCGTCGTTCCGACCGACAACGAAGTACGCCTCCACTATTCGTCGTCGATGATCGACAAAGTGGCGTATTTGCTGACTCTCATCGGAATCATCGTCGTTGTCTATTGGTGGAGGCGCGGTCCTTATAGCCTGTGACCGCCATGGCTCCCAGCGACAACACGAAGTCTCGCGCAATGCAGCTCGACAAGATCTTCAAGGCGTACGACGTCCGGGGAACCGTTCCCGAACAGTTCAACGTCGACATTGCGCGTGCCGTCGGCGTCGCATTCGCCGAATTCGCGGGTGAACCGACGGTCCTCGTCGCACGCGATATGCGGCCTTCGGGTGTCGAACTCGCGGCGGCGTTCGCGGAAGGTGCGATGTCACGTGGTGTGAATGTCGTCGACCTCGGCCTTGCGAGCACCGACATGTTGTATTTCGCCGCGGGCTCGCTCAACGCGCCTGGCGCGATGTTCACCGCTTCGCACAATCCCGCGCAGTACAACGGCATCAAGTTCTGCCTGTCGGGTGCGCGACCCGTCGGAGCCGACACGGGCCTCGATGCGGTGAGGGCGGGGGCAGAGCGTGAACTCGCCTCACCCTCGGGCTCGACTCCCGCGCGCGGGACGCTGTCGCAACGAAACGTGCTCGACGCGTTCGCCGACCACGTCGTGGGATTCGTCGACGCCGAGGCTCTGCGGCCGCTGAAGGTGGTTGCCGACACGGCCAACGGGATGGGTGGCCTCGTCGTTCCTGCGGTCTTCGAACGTCTTCCACAGATGACGCTCGAGGTCATGTTCCCGGAACTTGACGGCACGTTCCCGAACCATCCCGCGGACCCGATCCAACCCGCGAATCAAAAGGACCTTCAGGCGCGCGTCGTGTC
>JBBANY010000061.1:0-14086 GCA_040401695.1 Ilumatobacteraceae bacterium | reverse complement strand
CGCCAGTAGTGCAGAAAGCTCTCGAGCCAACCGCGCTGCATGCCGTACTTCCAGTCGTCGTTGGCGACACCGAGTGGAAACCGAGTGTTGTCGAGGCGATGGTGCAGGTCGGACACTGCGACCGGGTCGTACGGAATTCCGAAGTGCGCCATCACTCGCCCTGCTGCTTTCTGCCCCCGTACTGGTAACTGCGTTCGGTGCGTCCGCCCGCAACGAGGAGATTCTGGCCCGTGACCCACGATGCCGCGGGCGAAGCGAGGAACATGACCGCTGCACCGATGTCGTCGATCGTGCCCAGTCGACCGAGCGGGATCGTCTGTCGCAGTTTCTCCAACTGATCGCTGATACCGAGAACACCGAGATACGCCTCGGTGACGACCGGGCCGGGTGACACCGTGTTCACGCGGATGCCGCGTTCGGCCAGTTCGAGTGCGAGCGTCTGGGTGAGGTTGATCATTCCCGCTTTGGCTGCCGCATAGGCGCCCGTCATCGGCGAACCACGCATGCCGGCGCCGGAGGCGATGTTGATGATCACGCCTCCGTTCGGCATGTTTGCTGCTGCGGCTCGCGCGCCCTGGAATGCGGACGTGAGGTTCAATTCCAGCATCCCACGGAAGAACTCGTCACTCATCTTTGCCAGTTCGTAGGTCGTGCTTTCGACCGACCCACCGACGTTGTTCACCCAAATGTCGAGACGGTCGAACTCGGCGATCGTGCGGCGGGCGATCTCGTCGGAGAAATCGCGGATGTCGCCTTCGACGATCAGCGCCCGTCGTCCGCGTTCGCGGATACCCGCTGCGGTTTCTTCGAGGTCCGACAGACGACGTGCATTCACCACGACGTCGCATCCGGCATCGGCGAGTGCCCACGCGATGCCCCTGCCGATTCCCTGTCCAGAGCCGGTCACCACCGCAACCTGGCCATCCATTCGAACGGAGTCAAAGACGCTCATTCGCCTACCATACGCTTCGGCGCAACAGCGGAAAGAGGGGGAGCCATGTCGGGAGTTCTCGGGGATCTGACGGGCAAGACCGCGGTCATCACGGGCGGTGCATCGGGAATCGGCTTTGCGATGGCCGAACGATTCGGTGCCGCGGGTATGAACGTGGTGATTGCCGACGTCGAGGACAAGGCATTGTCCTCGGCCAACGATGCATTGCTCGACAAGGGCATCGATAGCCGTGCGATGCGGTGCGACGTGTCGGATCTCGGCTCGGTCGAGGCCCTCGCCGATTTTGCCTACGAAGAGTTCGGCAACGTGCACGTTCTCTGCAACAACGCGGGTGTCGTGCACCGCGACCGTGTGTGGGAAGCATCGATCGAGAGCTGGGAGTGGGTCATCGGTGTCGACCTGTGGGGCCCCATCTATGGCGTGAAGACTTTCGTGCCGCGGATGATTGCGTCGGGCGAGCCGGGCCACGTCATCAACACCGCGTCGACGGCGGGAATCCTCACGTTCCCCGGCATCTGTTCTTACGACGTGGCCAAGCAAGGTGTCGTCGCGTTGTCCGAGGTGCTCCTCGTCGATGCGCGCAACGCGGGCGTCCCCATCCTCGCTTCGGTGCTGTGTCCCGGGGTGGTGCGCACGAAGATCGGCACGAGCGAGCGCAACCGGCCGGGCAATGTCCAGGGCGCGGCATTCGGCACGCAGGGTCTCACGACCGCGACCGAAGCGATCGACCCCGACGACGTTGCCGATCAGGTACTCGACGCGGTCCGCGAGGGGCGCTTTTGGATCATGACCCACCCCCGCTACGTGGGTCTCGCACAGGATCGCGCAAAGGCGATGGAGACCGGAGCGCCGCCGCCCGTCCCGTCACCGATCTGACCTTCTTCTTTCCCTCTGCAAGCGTCGACGTCTTCGTGTCGGCGGTCACACACGGCTACATTGACCCCCTGAAATCGAACTGCAGTAGGGGGAAACATGCTGGGTGAGAAGTGGATCATCGATCGGACGCCGTCGAAGAAGTTCCCGAACTACACGCGCGGAAATGCGGCCGACGTGCTTGCCGACCCGGTCAGCCCACTTGGTTGGTCGCTGTGCTGGGAAAAAGGCGTGGTCCTCGGATGCCGTGATGGTTTCGTGTCGTTCGGGGTTTTCGACGCCGATGAATACGGCACTCCACCCGAGACGTTCGGCCTGTTCGGTGGCTACTTCTACAACTCGCTCATGCAGGCGCGACTGATGGGCGTGCGCATGCCCGGCGCAACGCCCGAGGCGATCGACGCCGCTTACTTCGACAACACTCCCGACGTTCCGCCGTACGTGCCCGAACCGTGGCACGAGAGCCCGAAGCACGAGGCGAAGCTCGGCGAAACGATGGGTTACGTCATGAGCGGCGTCACCCACACGCCGGTCGAGGAACAAAAGAAACTCGCCCAGAAGATTCGTGCCGAGCGCCCTGATCTGTCGAAGTTGACCGATGCACAACTCGTCGCTCGTGCGCGCGAGGTCGGTGCGCTCCTCGTTCCGTTCTTCGAACAGCACGTGTGGGTGTCGCTTGGTGCGTCGCTCGGACCCGGTGCCGTCGGTGCAATCACTGCCGCCATCGGCCGTGCGGAAGACGGCGTGAAGCTGATCGGATCAGTCGGTGACGTCGACTCCGCCTTGATCGCCATCGACCTGTGGGACCTGTCGCGTCTCATCCGTGCGTCTGCAGACATCACCGCGGCTTTCGAAGCCGGCGCCGATGCATGGGAATCGAAAGTGAAGGGAACCGATTTCGAAAAGGCCCTCGAGGCGTTCAAGTTGAAGCACGGCTCGCGCGGCCCGAACGAATGGGATCCGGCTGCGCCGTCCTACGAAACGAGCCCGCGGCTGATTTTCGCCCAGCTCGACCGCCTGCGTCGCCAGTCTGATTCCGCCGACCCGCGTGCCGCGGCAAAGCGCAACTCGGCCGAACGCGAGCGTCTCTTCGCAGAGATCTCCGGCATGTTGGCGGGTGACGCCGAAACCGCAGGCATGTTCGCCGCCGGTTATCAGTCGGCCGCGACGTGGCAGCAGGCGCGTGAGCGTTGCAAGACGAACAACATCGCCCTCATCCACGAGGTGCGGATGCCGATGCGCGAACTCGGCCGCCGCGCCGTTGCCGCCGGTCACCTCGGCAACGCCGACCAGATCTTCATGTTGTTGGAGAGCGAACTCGATGAATTCGTTGCAAACCCGGCCAAGTTCACCACGACGCTGGCCGAACGCGAAGCAGACCACAAAGAGCTCGCGACGCTCATTCCGCCGTTCATCGTGAACGGCTCGGTCCCGCCACTGAAGGAATGGAAGAAGCGTGGTCAGGTCGACGTTGCGCCGGTGAAGGCCGGCGACGTGCTGACGGGCACGGCGTGTTCGGCGGGCACCTACACGGGCAAGGCGCGCATCGTGCTCGACCCGTTCGATCCGTCCGGCCTCGACGCCGGCGACATCCTCGTCACGCTGAACACCGACCCCTCGTGGACGCCGTTGTTCCTCGCGGCCGGCGCGGTGGTGGTGAACCTGGGCGCCATTGGTTCGCATGCCAGCATCGTCAGTCGCGAACTGGGAATTCCATGCGTCTCATCGGTCACCGATGCGACGCTGCGGATTCCCGATGGTGCGACGATCACCGTCGACGGCGCGGCCGGCACTGTCACCGTGGTGTCGCTGCCCTAATCGCGTTCGCGAACGTTGGCCTAATCGCGTTCGCGAACGTTTGCCTAATCGCGTTCGCGAACGTTTGCAAGGAATCGCTTCGTGCGTTCCTCGCGCGGGTTGCCGATCACTTGGTCTGGGTGACCGTCTTCGACGACGACACCGCCGTCCATAAAGACGACGCGGTCGGCCACACCGCGTGCAAAGTCCATTTCATGTGTCACGACGAGCATCGTCATGCCCTCTTCGGCCAGTTCACGCATCACGCGCAACACGTCACCAACGAGTTCGGGGTCGAGGGCACTCGTGGCCTCGTCGAACAGCATGACCTTGGGCTCCATCGCGAGCGCGCGCGCGATCGCCACACGTTGCTGCTGACCACCGGAGAGTTGGGCGGGGTACGACGTCGCTTTTTCGGCCAGGCCGACACGAGCCAACAACGTTTCAGCCTTGGCTTCGGCGGTTGCTCGGTCTTGTTTGAGCACCTTTCGCAGCGCGATCGTGATGTTGTCGAGAACCGACATGTGAGCGAACAGATTGAACGACTGGAAGACCATGCCCGTCGAGGTGCGCGCACGGTCGAGGTCGCAGTCGGGGTCGGTGAGTTCGACACCGTCGACGAAAACCTTGCCGCCGGAGGGCGTTTCGAGCATGTTGACGCACCTCAGAAGCGTGCTCTTGCCTGATCCCGACGGCCCGATGATGCAGACAACCTCGCCCTTCGTGACGGAGAGATCGATGCCGCGCAGAACGTGGTTCGAGCCGAATCGTTTGTGCAGAGCCTCGATGCGCACCAGCTGTTCGCTCATCGCCTGCCTGCCTTCGATCTGCGTTCCATCCACGCCGCAAGCTGGGTCAGTGGAATCGTGAGGGCGAGATAGACGAGACCCGCCACGACCAGCGGTGTGGCGTTCGCGGTGTCGTTCACTCCGTTACGGCCGAAGCGTGCGAGGTCGAGAGTGCTCGCGGTGACACCGAGAACGGAAATGAGTGAGGTGTCCTTGATGAGAAGCACGAACTCGTTGGTGAGCGGCGGGACGATGATGCGAAAGGCCTGGGGGATGATGATGGTGGTCATCGCGCGGGTGTACGACATGCCGAGCGAACGGGCAGCTTCCATCTGGCCGCGCGGAACGGCCTCGATGCCGGCGCGCACGGTTTCGGCGATGTAGGCGCCCGCGACGAGTGCAAGCGGGACGGAACCCTGGATGTATGGGTTGGGCCACTGCCAGCCGGTGGCGATGGGAATGCCAAAGCCGAGAATCAACAGTGTGACGAGCAGCGGGATGCCGCGGAGTACCTCGATGTAGGTGGCGGCGAACCAGCGGTACGGCTTCACGCTGGACAGACGCATGACTGCGAGCAGAAGACCGAGTGACAGCCCTCCGGCGAATCCGAAAATGGTGAAGATCACCGTGTTGCGCAGAGCGTTCGTGAGGATGTCGGGGAACTGATCCTTCACGATTTCCCATTTGAAAAGGGCGCCCCCGAGGGCGCCCCAATCGACTGCGAGCAGAATCAACACCAACGCCGCGACGGTCGCGGCATAAATGCCGCCGCGAACCAGTCGCAGGCGTTGGCGTCGACTCAAGCCCATGAATTCGTGGTGACGTCTACTTCGCGAAGTACTTCGCGTAGATCTCGTCGTACTTGCCGTTCTCCTTGATCTCGGCGATGCCGGCGTTCAGGGCATCGGCGAGGGCGGTGTTGTCCTGCGAAACGGCGAAGCCGTACTGCTCACCGGTCGAGAACGACGCGGTGAGAGCCGTCTTGTCGTCCTTCAGGGCGCGCTCGGCGTTGACCGGCAGGTCCTGGAGGATTGCATCGACGTCGCCGCTCTCGAGCGCGAGGAACATTGCGGCTGATTCGTCGAACGACTTCAGCGTCGAGTCCTTGGCATTTTCTTGTGCGTAGCTCTCGCCGGTGGTGCCGGTCTGCACCGCGATGGTCTTGCCAACGAGTGCCTCGAGCGAGGTCAGCGCGTCCTTGTCCTCGGCGCGAACGAGCAGCGACTGGTCGGCATCGAAGTAGCCGTCGGTGAACAGGGCGTTCGCCTTGCGCTCTTCGGTGATCGTCATTGCCGAAGCAACCATGTCGCAGGTGCCGGCCTTCGGAGCAAGCCAGATGCCGTCGAAGGGCTGGACCGTGACGGCAAGTTCGAGGCCCGAACCGATGCCTGCGGCGATTTCACGCACGACGTCCATGTCGAAACCGGTCCACTCTTTGGTGGTCTCGTCCTGGAACTCAAACGGCGGGTAGGGCGCGTCGGTGCAGACGGTCAACTTGCCGTCTTCGATGAGGCCGAGGCTGGCGACGTCGACGGCGCCGTCTTCGGCAGCGGCGGTGTCTTCGGTGGCTGCAGCGGTGGTGTCGGCGGTGGCCGTTTCCTCCGCAGCTGCAGTGGTTTCGTCAGTGGATGAACTGCTGTCGTCTCCGCAGGCCGCAAGGATGAGTCCGAGGGCCAGAACGGGGGCGGCAATGCGCGAAATTCGACGCATTCTTGCTCCTTTATTCGTGGTTGGTTGTGGGTGGTTTATTCCTCCCGACGCTAGTCCACGGTGACTTGCGTACCAGCGGTACCGTTGAAATCGTGTCGGGGACCGGGAACTGGGGTCAGTTGATGAGCGGCGTGCGGCTGCCGATTCCATCGACGGTCGAGATTCCCGAACTGCACGAGGTGACATTGCCCGTGCCGCACCCACCCGCGGTCGTCGACATCGAAGCCGAGGTGATGGGGCAGGTGACGGCCGCTTTCTCGCAGCGCGGTGTCACCGACCGCTCGGTCGCCGTTGGTGCAGGTAGCCGGGGGCTCACCGGACGTGTCGAGACGTTGCGCGGGGTCGTCGCGGGGCTGCGTGCGTGTGGTGCCATGCCGTTCGTCGTTCCCGCGATGGGAAGCCACGCGGGCGGTACGGCTGATGGTCAACGCGAACTACTCGCCGCACTCGGCATCGATGAGCAGTCGATCGACTGCGAGATCCGATCGTCGATGAAGACGGTCGAAGTCGCTCGCACCACCGAGGGAATGCCTCTCTACCTCGACGAACATGCGGCGGCTGCCGATTTCGTTCTGCCCGTGAACCGGGTGAAGCCGCACACTTGTTTCAAGGGGCCGATCGAAAGCGGCTGCACGAAGATGGCCGTCGTCGGATTCGGAAAACAGCCGGGCGCCGCGCAGATTCACGCGTGCGGGCCCGATCGCATGGCGCAGCGGCTTCTCGACGGCATCGGGGCGTTGCGGTCGACGGGCCGACTGCTCGGTGGTGTTGCGACGGTCGAGTCGTGCTCGGGTGAGGTCGTCAAGGTTGCCGCGTTCGGCGCGAACGACGTCGGCGGAGCGGCCGAGCGTGAGCTCACCGATTACGCACGCAATCTCGTTCCACGGTTGCCGTTCCGCGACATCGATGTTCTCGTCGTCGAACGAGGCGGCAAGGACATCAGCGGAACGATGATCGACCCGAACGTGACCGGTCGTTTCTGGGTGCACGGTCTCGCCGATTTCGACGGCGCGCCCGCGACGATCGTGCTCCTCGGCATCACCGAGGCATCGGGCGGCAACGTTCTCGGCGTCGGTCTCGCCGATTTCGTTCCTGTGTCCGTGGCCAACGTGATCGACTGGGAAAAGACCTATCTCAACTGCTTCACGGCAGGCCCGTCGGGTGTCCGTCGGTCCCGCATGCCGATGGTGCTCGCTGACGAAGACGAATGCATCCGAGCAGCGTTGATGATGTGCGGCAAGTCCGTCGACGAACCCAAGCGGGTCGTGCGCATCAGGTCGACCTTGCACCTCGAACGTGCGTGGGTCAGCGACGCGCTTCTCGGCGAACTTTCCTGACCCTGCGCCTCAGCGGCGGTCGGAGGCGGGCATTTCGAGTTCGTACATCGGCACGGTGCTGTCGTGCGACAGCCACAGCCCGCCACCCACCTGGCGGAAGTGTCTACCGAGTTCCCGGCGATACCAGGTGCCGCTGCGTCGATGCACCGACATGTCGGTGGCGGCGGGGTCGACGATGTCGTCGAAGTCCGCTGCCGTCGGGATTTCGAGGTAGAGGAAATGCCGGCAGGCGGCTCCGAGGTTCTCGATCGCTGCTCTCGTCGCGGCGTTGTCGGGATACTGCAGAACGCTGTGGCACACGACGAGGTCGAAACGTCGCGACGGGCGCCAAGTGGTGATGTCGGCCTTCTTGTGGCCGTATGTCGCGCAGGCATAGTCGCTCACGTCGGTCGACATGACCGTCACCTTCGGATGGTGTGCGCGGTACCAATCGCGCCAATAGCCAGGGCCTGCGCCGATGTCGAGAAACGATCGAACCTCGAGGCCCCACCACGCGAGCAGTGAATGAACACCGGTTGCCAACTTGTCGATCTGGGCAACGGTGTGCACCGACCCACGTCCGTAGAACTTGTCGTAGTAGGCGGCATCGAATCCACGCGGTGGCACCGCACGTGTGTAGCAGATGTGACCTGCCGTCCGCCTGCCGAGGACCGTGGCACCACGACCTAGTGTGAACGCATGCGTTACGGAGCGGTTTTCCCGACGGTTGAAATCGGCAAGGACCCGGGTGCGATTCGTGCATGGACGCAAGCCGTCGTCGACATGGGCTTCGAGCGAATCGTCGCCTACGACCACGTCGTCGGTGCGGTGCATGCAAACCGTGAACCCAAGTTGTGGGGTCCCTACACCGAGCAGGATGAGTTTCACGAGCCGATCGTTCTGTTCAGCTATCTCGCTGCGCTCACCACCGACATCGAACTCGTGACCGGGGTCGTGATTCTTCCGCAGCGGCAGGCTGTGCTTCTGGCCAAGCAGGCCGCCGACCTCGACCTGTTGTGCGGCGGGCGTCTGATTCTCGGTGTGGGTACCGGGTGGAATTACGTCGAGTACGAGTCGCTCGGCATGGAGTACCGCAATCGTGCGCGCCGCATGGAGGAACAGGTGGCGGTGATGCGCGAACTGTGGACGAATCAGGTCGTCGACTTCGACGGCAAGTACCACCGTGTCGATCGCGCCGGTGTTGCACCGCTGCCTTCTCGCAGTATCCCCGTGTGGTTCGGCGGATCCGCCGAGGCCTCGGTGCGACGTGCCGCACGGATCGGTGACGGCTACATCTTCGGCAACACGGGCTCGCGAGTCGATGCGGCAAATGACATCTTGCGCGAGGAACTCGCTGCGCAGGGCCGGTCGTGGGACGACTTCCCGCGTGATGCCGTGGTGCACCTGCAACGCGGCGAGGCCGAACTCGGCCCCGAACTGGCGGCATGGAAGGCAACCAACCCGCAGTGGACGTCGCTGTCGACAATGGCAAACCGCATGTTCCAAGGGATGGATCCCGTGAGTCGCGTCGACGACCAGATCGCGATGCTCGCGCGTTCGCTCGAGTTCGTGAAGTCGATCTGACCCGACGTCCTGACAACCGGTGTCGTCAGACCGGAGCGTCGCAGGCCCGCCGCGGCAACGACGCATCGGGCAGGTTGCGCCACATGTCATCGAGAAGGTCGTCACGCATCGCGCGGTGGGACGGGTCGTGCCACAGGTTGACGTGCTGCAGGGGATCGTTGGTCAGGTCGTAGAGCTCGCCGTCGGTGCCGTCGTGGAGGCTGCCCGGCAGTGTCGCAGTGCACACCCATGAGCCGCGAGTGATGGTGCGAAGTGAGACGATCTTGCCGAAGAGAACGCTGTCCCATTCCGTGAGGACACGCTCGTGTCCGAGGTCGACGGCTTCGCCATCGTCGAGCGGAAGTCGCGCCGCCTCGGTGTAGTCGGGCCGCGGAAGTCCGGCGATGTCGGCGAATGTTGCCGCAAGTGCCACGAGTCCGACGGGTGAGTCGACCGTTGTCGGGGTGAACTTGGTGCGCGATGGTGCGGGTCGCCAGATGAGGGGCAGGCGCATCAAAGAGTCGACGTGGTACGGACCCTTGAAGAGAAGGCCGAAGTCGCCCTGGAATTCGCCGTGATCGGTGGTGAACACGATGTCGACGTCGTCGTACCAACCCTTTGCACGCAGCAGACCAACGATGCGACCGAGTGCCTCGTCGACGAGTTCGTTCTGGATGTGGACCATCGCATTGACCTCGCGCACCTGGTCGGCCGTCAGCGTCGCCGGGACCCACTTTGCGGGAGCCTCGTAGTTCGAGACGAAAGTGCCGTGGTACCAGGCCAACCAGTGCGCCGGCTTGCCCGCGAGGATGCGTTCGCGCTCGACTGGGTCATCGACCCACCCGGCGGGAAGGTCGAGTTGCCGCCAGTCGACGCGGTGCAGTTCCGACATCGGCGGGTCCCACGCGTGGTGTGGGTCGGGAAAACTGACCCAGCAAAACCAGTCGTCCGAGTCGTTCTGGTTTCCCAGCCACGAGATCGCCCGATCAGCGACCCAATCGGTGTGGTACCACTCGCGCGGAATCGGGTTGTGTTTCACCTGCGGTGCACCGGTGTCTCCTCCGCCTGCCTCGTTCACCTGCAGTTGTGAATTGAGGATGGGGTAGAGCATCCCGACCGCTTCGGGGTGGTTCTCGCGCAACCACTTCGCATAGTGCAGCGGACCCATCCCGTTGTGGGTTGCGAGCTCCATGTGTTCGAATCCGCGGTGCGGTTCGCGGCGGCCATCGCCCGACTCGCGGTAGACGGTTTCCTCGCCCAGCGTTGCAAGCGAATTCTCGGTGAAGAGCGCAAACGGGTCGAGGAAAGGTTCGAAGTGCGCCTTGCCGATGAGCGCAGTGCGCCAGCCGTTGCGCCACAGGTCGGTGGCGATGCTCGGCGCATCGACGGGCAGGGGCACGCCGTTCATCCATACTCCGTGGGTCGCCACGTGTTGGCCGGTCAACATCGTCGACCGTGACGGCATGCACACCACGTTCGAAGGAATGGCGCGCGTGTAGCGGATTCCTTCGCGAGCGATGGCATCGATGACGGGTGTTCGCGCCACGGTCCCGCCGTTGCAGCCGAGTCCGTCGTAGCGCTGCTGGTCGGTGGTGACGAAGAGAATCCTGCGTGGCACGGTCAACCTTTCCCGAATCGTTCCTGCAACGCACGCAGGCCGTCACCAGCCGCCGCACCGATGGCCAAGCCGAGCACTTCGGGTTCGATGTCGGTGCCGTAGATGACGATGCAACGATCGTCGGCGAGCGCGATCACGTCGACGGTTCCCACATGATGCGTGATCAGCGGATTGTTGATGATCGAGTACTGGAACCTGCGCAGATCGTTGTCGACGAGGAGAATCTGTTCCTCGAACACGATGCCCGAGGGCAACGTGACCCAACGCTTGTCGCCCTCGACTCGGGTGGAGGACGTGGGGAACCACTCGTGCAGGACTTCGGGTCGCCCGATGAAGGCCCACACCGTGTCGGCCGACGAGGCCAAGATGGCATGACGCCTGACGGATCCCATGGGCGCCAACCTACCGAACCGGTTCAGTCGACGCGGTCGTCGGTGGGCAGTGCCCAATCGATCGGAATCTGACCGTGTGCGATGAGGGCCTCGTTCGTGCGCGAGAACGGTCTGCTACCGAAAAACCCGTTGTTGGCCGACAGCGGTGACGGATGTGCCGATTCGATGATGGTGTGGCGTTCATTTCCCGCGACGTCGAGTATCAGCGTCTTCTTCTTGCGTGCGTACGCGCCCCAGAGAATGAAGACGACATGATGATCCTTGGCGGCCACCGCGCCGATGACGCGGTCGGTGAATGTTTCCCAGCCTTTTCCCTGGTGTGATGCGGCGGCGTTTGCGCGCACGGTGAGCGTCGCATTCAGCATCAACACGCCCTGGCGTGCCCATGGTTCGAGAAAGCCGTGCGCAGGCGGCGTGATGCTGAGGTCGGAACGCAGTTCCTTGAAGATGTTGACGAGACTCGGTGGAATCGCCACGCCGCGATTCACGGAAAAGCAGAGGCCATGTGCCTGACCCGCACCGTGGTAAGGGTCCTGGCCCAGGATCACCACTCGTGTGGCGGCGAACGTGGTGACGTGGAGGGCCCGGAACACCTCGTCGTGCGGCGGATAGACAGTTGTCCGGCGACGTTCTTCGGTGACGAAACCTTGGAGATCCTTCCAGTAGGACTTTTCGAACTCACCGCGGAGTATCGGGTTCCAGTCGGTGGTCACGGTGCTAGAAAATAACTCCACATGGACGTCATCGTTGCAATCGACATCGGGGGCACAAAGTTCGCCGCGGGTCTCGTCACCACCGATGGAACGATCATCGACCGCACGCGGTGCCGCGTCAATTCCGTTCAAACCGACGAGGCGCTCTTCGGGGATCTGACCGGTCTCGTCTCGGAGATGTTGGTGCGCGCGCGTGGCCAGCACGGCGCGCATCCGATCGCAGTCGGCGTGGGTGCGGCGGGTCCGAACGACCCGAACGTCGAGCGCGTCTCACCTCTCAACATTCCCTGTTGGCGCGACTTTCCGCTGGCGCCGCGCCTGCGTGAATTCACCGGGCTTCCGGTGTTCGGCGACGGTGATGCGAAGGCCCTGGCGTTGGGCGAGGGCTGGAAGGGTGCGGCGCGCGGTCACGACAATTTTCTCGCGATGGTGGTGTCGACCGGGGTGGGCGGCGGCATCGTCTTGAACGGCAAGCTCCTCGACGGCGAAGGCGGCAATGCGGGCCACATCGGCCACGTGATCGTCGAGCCCGGGGGTCGACGCTGCGCCTGCGGTGCCCGTGGGTGCCTCGAGGCCGAGGCGTCGGGTCCGTCGATCGAAGCGATCACCGGCCGGCCACCGACGCAGCCGACCTATGAAACGATCCAGCGCACGGGTCGGTTGGTTGGTCGCGGCATCGCGTCGGTGTGCAACCTGCTCGACCTGAAACTCGCCGTCGTTGGTGGAAGCGTGGCACTGGGTTTCGGTGCACCGTTTTTTCAGGCGGCTCAGGCGACACTCGATGATCTGTGTTGTCTCGACCACTCGAAAGGGGCGCGTATCGTGCCCACACGGCTTGGTGACGATGGTTCGTTGATCGGTGCGGCAGCGGTGGGCTTGCGCGGGCTCAACCGCCGAAACCGCGGAGAAGCCGCTCGAGCGGACCGCGACCGATGAATCGGTCCCACCACGCACCGAAAGCGATGAGCAACACCCACATGAGAGCCGCCAGACCGAGGGCCGTGTCGAGGCCCGTCGGACGAACCCAGTCGAGTTGATTGACGACGAGGTTGTAGGCAAGACCGTGAATCACGTACAGCGTGAGGGAAATCCGCCCCGCGCGTACGACCACATCGGTGATCGGTGACGAGGGGAATGCCTCGACGACCCACGACACGACGATGATGACGAGCAGCGACGACAGTGTGACGCCCACTGTGGCAAGGACTCCGCGTTCGAATGGATCGGTGCTCGTGAGACGTTGCCATGCGCCATCCGTTCCGCGACGAACCACGGTGCTGAGCGTGTAGACGGCGGCGACTCCGACGGCCAGTGGCGCGACGAGCCGAGTGCGATTGGCGAGGAACCACGGCAGTGACCGACCAATGAGCAGTCCGACGCAGAAGAACGTGAACCACGGCAGGATCGGGTGCGTGTAGTCGATGAAGTAGCGAAAGAAGAAGTTGCGTGGCGAGTCGGGATGCGCCGGGCTCAGCCATGCCGTCGAGTGGAAGTCACGCTCACGGAAGAACCGCCACATCGACAACGTCGCGGCGGCAAACGTGCAAGCGACCATGATCGCGACGACGTTGCGACGTGACCATGAAACCAGTCCCGCGGCGAGAAGGAAGTAGAGACCGAAGTAGGGCAGGATCGTTCCGTTCCACACCCATTCGAACATCGACCCGAGAGCGAAGAGGAGAACCCCGCGCCGCACGAGCGTCCATCGGTCGAAGTTCGCCGACGCAAACAACGAACAACTGATGCCCGACACGAGAACGAAGATCACGGGACTCGGCGCAAGGACACCGTTCCACGCATCCATGATGCGGACGAAGAAGTTCTCTTTGTCGGCTCCGATGGCGGCATAGCCGTTCAGATATCCGTGGTAGTTGAGAATGATGATCCCGAGCAGCGCGACGGTTCGTGTCGCATCGAGGGACGGATTGCGATCGAGGCCGCTCCGGGTTGGCATCGCCGTCGGCGTCGACACGGTCAGACCCACTCGATGGCGTCGGGATGCACCATCGTCAACGGGCGCTGCACGTCGACGAAGTCCCCTTCGGCCGGACACGTTTGGCCGGCAGCCACGAATGCAATCGACGAATGCATGTAGGGCGACTCGACGAGGGGCAAGCGTTGTCTCGAAAAATGAAACGGGCTTTCGCCGCCGGGGAGAGGCATCACGCCGTGCGCCGAACCCGCACCGATGACGACGAGCGTGCCGTCACCGGGCACCGGTGTCGCGCGGTAACCGGCAACTTCGCCCGCGCGACAGGCTTCGGTGCGAATGACGTCTGAATGCAGAGCGAAGTGGTCCTTCGTGCCGTGCCACAGAGCCGTGCCGAGCCGCGCCTCGATCGTGCGCTGGTCATTGTCGTTGCG
>JBBANY010000060.1:0-14114 GCA_040401695.1 Ilumatobacteraceae bacterium | reverse complement strand
TCCGCCCCCCGGGATGCGTCGCGTCATACGTGGCGTCGTCACCATGATCGATGGCAACCGCATCACATGGCAGACCGAACAAGGCGACGAGTCGGCGACATCGGACTCGCCGCGCGCGGCGGAATTGTCGGCCGGTCAGCACATCAACGTCGTCCTGCAGGAACGCAACGGCGTCTTCGAGTTCGTCGACTTCGTCGCCCACACGCTGCAGGTGCGCGAGCAGCAACCCGCGCGACCGAAACTTGGAGAGCTTGCCCTCGACGCCATGTACAACCTCGAGGCCGGTGACATCGTCGATGCGTGGCTGTCGTTCGACGGAGTACCGGGTGCCGACGACGCCGGGCGCGAGGGCAAGACCCGGCCCGCAATCTTCATCGCCAAGCGCGGCACCCTCGTTCTGCTGCGCGGTATCACCGACGGTGAGAGTTCCTACGCGCAGCGTCTCGGAACGACCGCAATCCGCGATTGGCGCGAGGCGGGCCTGAAGAAGCCCAGCGTGGTCATGTCCTACGACCAGGAAGTTGACATCGCGGACGTGTGGGTTCGCCGCGGCCGCCTCAGCGAGTTCGACCGCCGCAACCTGCACATCGCCTAGTCGGCGAGTGCAGCGCGCGCAGCCGCGGGGTCGGCCTCGAAGCCCGGCGTGTCGCGGCAGAACTCGACCATGATCCCGTTTGGGTCGAGGTAGTACTGCGAGTGGCACCATCCGTGGTCGACATCCATGATCGGCTCGATGCCACCCGCCGACAGTGACGCCTTCGCCTGCGCCTGACGCGCTTCGTCGGCGGCGAACGCCACGTGGTTCACCCACACCGGCAGCCCATTGCCCGTCGAGACGTCGGCGCGCCAACCTTCTTGTTCTCCGACATTGTGGAGCTCGAAGAATGCGATGCACTTACCGTCACCTGTGTCGAAGAACAGATGTCGAAAGAACGAGTCCGTGCCCGGAACCTTTTGCACCTCGGTGTGCACGAGGGGAAACCCGAGCAGGTCTTCGTAGAAGTGCCGAGTCGCCTCTGTTTCACGGCAGGCGAAGGCGACGTGATGGAAGCCGTTGGGTCGTGTCATCTCACCCTCAATTTCATTCTGGGGCCGTCGGGGCCGTCAACTTCGACGATCGGGTCGTCGCGATCGTCGAACTCGGTGCGCAAGGCGCGACTCATCACGGCGTGCATGTCGTACATCGCGGTGATATAGGTGAGCTCGAGAACCTGCTCGTCCGACAGTTCGGACCGAAGCGCAGCGAACACGCCATCGGCGACACGCCCGCCGTCGTAGACCAACGCATCGGTGTAGGCCAGGACGGCCCGTTCGATCGGCGAGAAACACGTGGCGGTCTGCCAGTGCGGGATCGCCTCGATCTTTTTCTCGTCGATGCCCACCTCACGACACGATTTGCAGTGCTGTGAGAAGACGAACTGGCTCGCCCGCGCCCAACCGACCCGTGTCTGGCCGAGTTCACGCAACTGCGGGTCGAGACGACGCGCCGGGTCGCGGTACAGAACGAACCCACGCACTGCATGGTCGAAGATCTCGGGAACGAGGGCGAACACCGTCCACCAGTCCCCCGGCGTGCCCGTCGCCGTTCCCGGCTGCGTAACGGGGTCGCGGTCGCCGAACAACAGGTCGTACATCGGCAGCACCGACGGGTCGGCCTCGCTTCTCGGAACCTGACGAAGTCTCGGCATCTCCACACCCCCGATGTCTTTCTACCACCCAACGACGATCGGCAAGACTGGTCCCATGGGGACGTCGACGATGCAGAACCGTTCGCCGCTGATCGGCACCGTCATCGCGGTCAACGTGGCCGTGGGCGATGCCGTGCGCGCAGGTCGTGAAGTCATCGTCCTCGAGTCGATGAAGATGGAACACCCCGTCACGGCCGAAGCCGACGGGACCATCGCCGCCATCGCCGTGGCCGTCGGCGACACCGTCGACGAAGGCCAGGTGCTCTTCACGCTCACCCCCGGCAGCGTCGCGGCCGCAACCACCGTCGACACGACAACGCCGAAGGCCGAACGTGCGGACCTCACCCGCTACAACGAGCGTCGGCGACTGACCACCGATGGGGCACGACCCGCCGCAGTCGAAAAGCGTCGCGCAAAAGGCCAACGGACGGCCCGCGAGAACATCACCGACCTCGTCGATGCAGGTTCGTTCCACGAGGTTGGCACCTTTGGTGTCGCCGCCCAACGCCACCGTCGCAGTGCCGACGACCTCATCGTCAACACGCCTGCCGACGGCCTCGTCGGTGGCACCGCCACCCTCGACGGCAAACCAATCGCCGTCGCCTCGTACGACTACACGGTGCTTGCCGGAACCCAAGGCCTCATCAACCACATCAAGAAAGACCGCCTCTTCGCCTTCACCGAAGAGATGAAGTTGCCCTTCGTCCTCTTTGCCGAAGGTGGCGGCGGCCGCCCCGGTGACACCGACTCGCACGGCGTGACCGGCATGGACTGCATGGCCTTTTCGCTCTTCGGTGCGTTGTCCGGACTCGTTCCCCTCGTCGGCATTGCGTCGGGTTACTGCTTCGCCGGCAATGCGGCATTGCTGGGATGCTGCGACGTCATCATCGCAACGGAAAACTCGAACATCGGAATGGCCGGCCCCGCGATGATCGAAGGTGGCGGCCTGGGCCGCGTCGAACCGACGGCGATCGGCGACATCGAAACGCAAACCCACAACGGTGTCGTCGACATCCGCGTCGCCGACGAGGCCGCAGCTGTGGCCGCCGCAAAGAAATACCTCGGCTATTTCCTGCACCGCCGCATCGAGACGAGGCCGGGCAACGACGAAGCCCTTCGCGACGTGGTGCCCGAACAGCGCACCCGCGTGTACCCCGTGCGCGACGCGATCACCCACCTCGTCGACGGCGCCGACTGGCTGGAACTGCGACCGAACTTCGGCGTCGGCATCGTCACCGCGCTCGCACGGATCGGCGGGCACTCGGTCGGCATCATCGCCAACAACCCGGCACACCTCGGAGGCGCCATCGACAGCGACGCGTCCGACAAGGCATCGCGTTTCGTGCAACTTTGCGACGCCCACGACCTGCCGATCGTCTCGCTGTGCGACACACCGGGTTTCATGGTCGGTCCCGAGGCTGAGAAGTCGGCACAGGTTCGTCACTTCGGTCGAATGTTCGTTGTTGCCGGCAGCATCACCGTCCCGTGGATCACGGTCGTTCTGCGCAAGTGCTACGGCCTCGGCGCCCAGGCGATGGCCGGCGGCACCTTGCATGGTCGCTACCCCACCTTGTCGTGGCCGACGGGCGAATTCGGCGGCATGGGACTGGAAGGTGCGGTGCGCCTTGGCTACCGGCGCGACCTTGATGCAATCGCCGACCCGACGGAGCGACAGGCGCTGGAGGACAAGCTGATCGCCGCGGCCTACGAGCGGGGTGGCGCGTTGAACATTGCCGCACACGCCGAGATCGACGAGGTCATCGACCCCGCCGACACCCGCGCTCGCCTCACGGCCCTCCTGAACGCCGCCCCCGCGCCGCAACCGCGCCCGGGCAAGAAGCGCCCGATGATCGACACATGGTGAATCCGGTGACAAGAGGCGTTGCCGCAGCCGCCCTCAGCGCGATGCTTCTCTTGGCATCGTGCGGCAGCGACTCTCCCCCGGCCGACACCACTGCCGACACGACAGCCGGTTCACCCACCACGACTCTGCCCTACGAAGCGCAATCACTCGAGTGGAAGTCGTGTGACGGGGTCGAATGTGCCGACCTCACCGTCCCGTTCGACTACTACACACAGCCGAGCGGCACTTTCACGTTGAAGCTCAGCAGACAGCGCGCACTGAAATCCGACGAACGCATCGGAGTACTTCTCGTCAACCCGGGAGGGCCGGGCGCACCCGGACGATCACTCGCACAGAACGCCGCCTACTACTTCAGTCGCGAGATCATCGACCGCTTCGACATCGTCGCGTGGGACCCGCGTGGAACGGGCGAGTCGACGCCCGCCGTCGACTGCGTCGACAACTACGACGATTACTTCACACAACCCCTCACCGCCGAGACCGGACAGAGGTTCGTCGACGCCTGCACCGATCGCAGCGGGGCGATTCTCCCGCACATCGGCACCGCGAACTCGGCGCGCGACATCGAAGCGATCCGTCGCGCGCTCGGCGAAGAGACCGTCTCGTACTTTGGTTTCTCCTACGGAGGCCTGCTGGGCCTCGTGTGGAAGAGCATGTTCCCCGAGACCGCGCGCGCCATCGTTCTCGATGCACCGCCCAGTCCGATTGCCAGCCGCGCAGAACGCATTGCCAGTCAGGCCGCAGGCTTCGAGAAGTTGCTTGTCGAGTTCCTGAAGGAACCGAATCGACTCGCCAACTGGGACACCGCAACGACCAACCCGCCCGCCGGTGTCACGAAGCACATGGTTCTCGCCGCCGCGATTTCGGCGCTCTACGACGAGGCGGCATGGACCGAACTCGACGATGCGCTCTCGGCCGCAGCCAACGGTGATGGCTCGAAGATCGAAGCGATGTACCGAGGCTACTTCTACCAGGACGAGGGATTCGAGGACTTCCGCAACACCTTCGAGGCCTCGATTGCCGTCTCCTGCGTCGACGACACCCAAGACGTGCCTCTCGGTGACCTCAGCACCATCGCACCGCGCCTCCACGAATTCTTCGCATCCGACGAACTCTGCACGCGCTGGCCGGTCACGTCCGATGAGACGTACTTCTTCCGTGGCTTCACCGACAATCCGACCGTCATCATCGGCGCCACCGACGATCCCGCGTCACCTTTCATCGGTGTACAGGCCGCCGCTAGTGTCGCCGGAAACGTACGTCTCATCACCGTTGACGCCCGACGACACACCAGCTATCTGGGCGTCGACTGCGTCACGAAACTCGTCGACAACTATCTGATCAACCTCGCGGATATCCCGAACACCAACTGCAAGCCGCCGACCCCGACGACAACGACTACGGAGTGAAGCCCCATTTGCGGGCCAGATACTTCTCGGTGTGCTGACGTTCCGCATCAGTGAGGGCCTTGCTGAAGAGCATCACCTCACCGATGTCACCGATCCAACCGAATCCATTGTCGCTTGAATTTCCGATGTTGAACGCCGCGTTGGACCACCCGGTCGAACCGGGATTTCCACTCGTGGTGACGGGCACCCCGTCCACGTACATCGTCGACGAAGAGCCGTTGTACACGGCCGAGATGTAGTGCCAATCGGTGTCGATGGACTTTGAAGATGTCACTTCGGCCCCCGCGTATTGACGCCACGCCCCACCATTCATGTAGATGACCGGCGCGACATTCGGCGCATTTCCGACCACTTGACGATTGGTGTTGCTGACTTCGCCGCTTCGCGCCACCGCGAACATCGTGAGCGGCTGGGCAATGGTGATGTTGGCCGACGAAAGCTTCTGCCCGCCAAGGAACTCGAGGTACTTCTTGCCGTTCCGAGTGGCGCTCGACAAAGTGGGACGCATCGAGGACGAGGATTGCGACACTGATCTTCCGTTACCGCTCCGATCGGTGACAAGTGTGACGGCGGCTCCACTGGTCGTCACCGTTTGTCCATCCGAAGCATCGATCCACAACGCGTTGGAACCACAAGCCGACGGGAGACAGTGTCCGGCTGTCGCGGAGTAGTTCTGCGAAATTTCGGCTCCTGTCAGCGCACGGTTGTACAGGCGGATCGATGAGATACGCCCGTTCAGGTTCGACCAACCACCGCCTTGCGGGTTATTCCCGTTATGCGCCCCGATTGTCCACCACTGGCTGGGGAAACTGAGACTCGTTGAATTGGAACCGACCTGTTCGCCGTTCAAATAGATCTTCATCACGTTTCCGGCATCGTCAAATGTGACCGCGGCGTGCATCCATGCGTTGACCGGCGCATTCGAATGGCACGCGACCGAGTAGTTGCCGTCAACTCCACCGCACAGCGGTCCGTTGTTGAACCAGAAAGGTGAGCGATCAGTGGAGGCAATATTTTGCGCACCGCTCGTCGAGTTTCTCCACACCCACGCATCGATGGAGTACGACGATCCACTCGCGAGCGGGTAGCCCCAGTTTGCATAGACGTTCGTCGCGCCGTTGAATGTCATGTAACCGGCACTGTTTTTCGTGACCCCGACGAGAGTGGCGTTGTGATTGTTGCCCGAAATGTCGAACCATGTGGTCCCGGCACCCGGATATGACGACACGCTGGTTGCATCGAGATGACTGATCAATCCTGTCTGTACGACCCCCTGACTCGGCGCATTCGTGACGTTCAGGGTGAGAATCGTGTGATCCCAGTAGTAGATGCCGTTGCGGCCAACGATGACATAAATTGATTCCCCTGCCGGGACCAGGACACCTTGTTCGGAGATGCTTGTCGCAGCCACGGTTCCGTTCGCGATCGAACCCGACTCGAGGAGAGCGTAATTCGCACCTCCAACGAGTCCACGTTGGATGTGGTAGCTGATCCCGTCGGTGTTGTTCGTGGGATACGCAAGTTTGAGGGAGCCCGACACATCGACGATCCGACTTCCACCGGTCTTGTTCGTCCAGGCTACGCCCACCCCATTGTCACTGTTGTCGGGGTGGATGAGAACTGCCGCACTACCGCCGAATGCGGTTCCACCCGAGGGAATTGCGGCGGGGTTCAGTACTTTCTGCACGAACGGGTAGTTGCCGTTTGTGCGGTTGTTGTCCCACTGCGACTCATTCGGGACAATCTCGTTGCCGGATGTCTGCCAGTTGGGAAGGAGCGTCGCGCTGTTGCGGGCCGACGGAACCTCGAGGTACTGCCAATAGTTTGCGGAAGTCTGTGCAATCGGGCCACTCACAAAGTCCGTCAACAGATCGAACGTTGTAGGTGCTTGGGTCGAAGGTTGCGGTTGAGGACTCGCCTGCTGCCCATTCGACACGGTGACGGCGATGGGTTCGGACTCGATCGCGAGATGGTTGCGATCGCCGGCCTTTGCAGCCTTGACCGTGCATGTTCCGGCATTCATTGCGTAGAGCGACCAGACCCCGGGGGTTTGACTCGGCGAGACGATGCACATCGTCGACCCGGCAGTGACGACGGTGTAGGTCACTTCACCCGTCCCCGCACCGCCGACGAGCGAGAGTGTCGTTGGCGTCGACACGACGACCGACGTCGGAGTGAAGCCGAATGGAGTCTGAACACCTGCCGTCTGCGACTTCTTGTTGAGAGTGAGTACCGCGGTCACGCTTGCGGAGGTGTAGTTCTCGGTGGCGTCCTGCTTCGCGCGGACGGTGACCGTACCTGCCATGCCGAGTGAAACTGCGCCGGTTGGCGTGATTGTCGCAACGTTCGGCTCGGACGATGTTCCCGCGACGATCGCGAACTCGAACACAGCCGGCGAATTCGAACTCGGTGCGCTGAGTGCGAAATTTGTGTCACCATACGTCTTGGTCGGAATCGTGAACGCCCCGATCGTTGGTGTCGCCTTGTCGACCGTCAATGTGGCGGTCGTTGTTGCTTCGTTCCAGTTGATCGTCGCAGCCTGCTTCGCGGTGATGGTGACCGTGCCGGCTTTCTTGATCGTCGCCTTTCCATCGGTCGTGACGGTCGCAAGGACTGCGTCGGCTGTGGACACCGAGTAGGTGAACTTGCCGGCCGACCTCGACGTCGGTGGGGTGAGATCGAACGACGCGTCGCCGTAGGTCTTCGTGTCGAGGCTCCAGGTCAGTGTCGGAGTCCCCTTCTGCACCGTGACGCTCGCCGAGACCGTACCCGCGTCGTAGTTCGCCGTGGACGCGAGTTTGGCGGTGAGGGTTGCCGTACCGACGCCGACGATCTTCACCGCTCCTGTCTCGGCATCGACCGTGAAGATGTCGGTCTTGTCGGTGGAATACGTGAACTTTCCGCCACCCTTTGCGGTGGGCTTCAACGTGAAGTCGGCGTCGCCGAAGGTCTTGTCGGCGACGAGGAGATCGGCAATTCCGGGGTCGGCCTTCCCAATGGTGACCTTCGCCGAGATCGATCCCGAGGAGAATCCTCCGCTCGCTGCCTGCGACGCGGTGATGGTGGCCGTGCCGGCGCCGACGATGGCAACTCTCCCGTCCTTCTCGCCGACCGTCACGATTTTTTCGTCGCTCGACCTGTAAGAGACGCTGCCGGGCGAATTCGACTTCGGCGCGGCCAGCGTGAAGGCATCGTCACCGAAAGTCTTGGAGACGTCGGCGAAGTCGGTCAGGCTGGGCGCTTTCGTTGAGACGACCACCTTGAAGGTGGTGGACGCAGCCACCCAGTCATCGGTTGCTGCCTGTGACGCCGTGATGGTGACCGTGCCCGCGGACTTGATCGAGGCCTTCGTGCCGGTGATACTCACGACGTTCGCATCAGACGAAGTGAAGGTGAATGCACCCTTGCTCTCGGACGTCGGTCTTGGCAGATCGAAGTCAGCGTCGAGGAACGACTTGGCGATGTCACCCGGAGCCTTCAGATCGGGCGTGCCCTTACGGACCGTGACTGTGAATGAGTCGGTTCCAGCGAGGAAGTCGTCGGTCGCTGCCTGGCTGACCGTGATCGTCGCGCGGCCCGCACCACCGATCACCCATCGACCCGTGGTCTTCGACTGTTTGACAACATCTTCGTTGTTGTTCGAATAGGTGATGTCACCGGTCGAGTTCGACGTCGGATCTTTCAACGTGAAGGGATCGTCACCGAACGTCTTGCTGACGTCTTTCGTCTCGGCAATGGTCGGTTTGGCTTTTGCGACCGTCAATGTTGCGGTGATCGTTCCAGCTTCGAACCCACGAACTGCCGCCTGCGTTGCAGTGATCGTCGTGGTGCCGGCCCCGACGATGGTCACGCGGCCGGTCGTCGCGTTCACCGCCGCCACATCTGGGCGACTCGAGGAATAACGGAATCCGCCGGGACTGTTCGAATCGGGTGGATCAAGGGTGAAGGCTTCGTCGCCGAAGGTCTTGGCCGTGACGCGAAAGTTGGCGAGGGTCGGCTTCACGACCGCCACCACCGTTGTCGGAGTTGCCCCGGCCGCGGTCACCGATCGAGCGACCGTCGTTGTGGGCAGTGCAGCGTTGCGCGTCTGCACAGTCGATGGGGTCTCACCGCGCGCCGTTGTCGTCGTCGGACCCGCTGCATTCTCTCGTGCGACCGGCACGGTCGTCGGTGGAACGTACGCTTCGTCGGTCTTGTAGTTCGGGTTGTTGAGATTGCGATCCTCGAACTTCGGCAGCGCCTCGAGCGGCTTGCTCTCAAGCGCCGGAGGCAGTTGGACTTCGACCTTGTTCAGGTTCAGTTCCGACGCATCGACGATCGTCTCGGTCTTCGTACCGTCGGCCGCGACCTCGGTCTTTTTGACTTCGCCCGTGGCACTCGCCTCGAGCACCGTCACACCACCCGTTTCATCGGCCTTCACCTGCACTGCGGGGGCCTCGGGCGTGACCTGCTGCTGGATGATCTCGCCGCTCGCGGTGGTGACGGCGACCTCGAGGGTGCCCCCCGACGAACCCAACTCGACCGAGGGACCCGACGCATTGGCGACGAGGTTGCCCGAAGCCAATGTGAGGTCGACAGATGGGTCGTTCGACTTGATCGAATCGGTACCGAGTTCCACCGGCTTGTCGCCACCGCCACCCGGAGTCGTGAACTGGGCGACACCGGTCTTCATCACCGCGAAGACCGACGATGCGCCACCAAACTTCAACTTCGCACGCTTCTTCACAGGAGCAGCCCCACCACTGACAGCCGTGGTCGACGATGTCTCTCCCTCTTCCAAAAGATCATTCGGGATGGTGATCAGATAGTCGTACGACGAGCGTCCACCTGCGCGCGGCGCAAGGCGCGTGATGGCAACACCGCCCTTCACCGGACGCGCCGACGAGCCATCCCCTGCAACGGGTTGTGTCGGTGACACGGCACCGCTGTCGGTCTCGACCGACCAGTCGAGGTTTTCCGTGCGAACGAGCAAAGTCGTCGACTGCAGTTTCGTGCCGTCGCCGCAGAACGGGCACGTTCCCTCGCGCGCTTCGAATGGCGTGAGATCCATGTCCTGTGACCCACCCGTCCAGATGTTCGGGTCGCTTGCAGGATCGTCGCCGGCGAAGGAGAACGACCACGAATTGTTCGCGAGATCGACGTCGACGTAACGGTTGCGTCCCGGCCAGTTCGAGTCGTACACCATGATGCGGGCAAGGTCGGGCGTTGGATACTCGACGGCGTACGGCAGCACCGCGTGGCCTCCGCCCTCGACGTACACACCGAGCGTGTACTCCAGTTTGTCCGACGCGAATGAACGCTTCAGTTCGTCGACCTTCTCGGCGAGCGACGCTTTGGTCCATCCTTCGATCGACGCCTGAACCTCGGGCACGAACTGCGTAGCGAAGGCCCGCACCACGGCACGGATCTCGTCTTCTTCAGACGGCAACTTCACCGTCTCGGGAAGTTCGGCGCGGTTGTACCGTGCGGAAGCGAGGACGACGAGACCTTCGCAGTGGCCGGTTGCTCGCGCTTGGTTGACCATCCGCGCCCACGCCGCAGCCTCAGCGGTGAGCGTGCACGGGTCGGCCACACCATCGACGCACACATCGGGGCCAGAACCGAACATCGAGACGAGGTCGGCCGTGTCGAAATTGAGGTCGGGGAACGTGGCCGACGGGAAGTTGGGGAACGCCCAGCCGTTCAATTGCGGCTGAAGTTTGCTCGCCACTGCGCCCGTGGGCGCCGCCACCGCGTTCTTGGCCGGGCCGGCCGCGTCGCCCGCACCCGACGACGAACCACCACCGCCGCCTCCGCATGCGGCCAGCAGCACCAGGCACGTGGCCATGACGCCGCCGACCAGGCGCGTGCGGGAGCGGAGAAACACGCTTGAAGTCTAAGAGGGGTCGCCAAGTTGGTCACGTCGCCCCAAAAGGGCCCGTTTTCATTAGCGAATGAAGATGAGAACACCCATCGAGCGATTCAGACCCGTGTGCGACTGGCAACAGTTGATGACATCGCCCGCCGAATAGCTACGTCCCGACGTATCGAGCCCGATACCACCGGTCACGTCGTTCGAACCCTGGTCGCCTTCGTTGTTCCAACCGAATCCCCAGCGCGTCTTCAGCGCCTGCGAACTCGTCGTGTAGTTGAAGCCGTAGAACTTGTATCCGCCCTGAGAGCTGAAGACCGAACCGTTCCATCCGTCGAATGTGAACGGATCGCCCAACGACTGGTTCGACGCACCGCTGAACAGCGCGAGCGCAGTCTTCGAACCACCAGGAATGGTTGCCTTCCACGTCCACCCGTAGTTGTGGCCATCAACCGAACCACGTTCCGTTGCCCCGAACGACGTCGTCACAACATCGGGGAAGATCGCGAGCAACTCCGTTCCTTGCAGCTTGTTGAACCCGACAAACTTGGCGTCCGATGCGGTGATGTTCGTCGACGCCTCGTTGAGCGTGTTCGCAGTCGTCCAGTAGTTCGAGGCATGCGGGAATGTCGTGCTGTCCTTGGCCGACTTCATGATCATCGTCCACCCACCACCCGCCATCGCGCTGTCCATCACGCAGTACGCCTGTGTCGTGGTGATGGCACCACCCGAGTTGATGGCGATCGTGTAAACGCCGTTCGTGTTGGTGCCGGTTGTGTCCTTGATGTCTTTGCACGATTCGCGACGCTGCCACGAGCGAACCGCGCGGACCTTCGCCGTAGTCGTCGTCATCGCAGTATCGGCGACACCAGCCGACGTCATCGTGATCGCACACGTCGAGGTCGTAACCGCGCAGGAATCAGCGGGCGCTGCATAACGCACGATGACGGTTCCGTGGCCACCGTCGCCACCACGACCCTCGGCATCGCCGCCACCGCCACCACCACCGAGTCCGTTGGTACCGCTTGTGCCGTGGCAGTAGTTGCACAATGCGCCGAAGCCGCCGCCACCGTTGCCGCCGAGACCCGAGGTGCCCGACGCGAGAGGTCCAGCGTTCGTGTTGACGCCACCGCCACCACCACCGCCGTAGAACACGGAAGAACCGGAGATCGCATGTGCGAGACCCACACCACCGTTGCCGCCGTACGTCGGATTCTGGTCGACGCGATTCAATGTCCAGCATGCGGACAGCGGAGAGCCCGAAGTAGGCCCGCCGTTCTCGCCGGCACCGCCGGCGCCACCACCGCCGCCACCACCGCCGTACCAATCGCAGTTCGAGGTGCCACCGGAGTTGCCCTGGCCGGTCGTTCCTGCGGGTGCCGCACCTGTGCGATCCTGACCGTTACCGCCGCCCGAACCACCGGTCGTACCGTCGTACTGATAGTTGCCACCGCCACCGCCACCGGTCGCGGCGAACGAACCAAATGCACTGGACGCACCGCGCAATCCGACGTTGCCTTCGCCCGACAACGTGCCGAGACCACCCATACCGACCGTGATGTCGACCGCGCCCGACAGCGAGCGTGCGGCGTCATAGCGCACGCCACCGCCACCACCGCCACCACCGCCACCACCGCCACCACCGGCGACGACGAGCACCGAGGCATTCGACACTCCGGCCGGTGGGGTCCAGCGGCATGTTCCGGGGTTGGCGAAGGTGAGAACGATGTCCGATCCGTCACGAGACTTCGTCGCAGCACACGGGTCGGTGTTCATTGACATCGGCGTGCCCGGTGTGTTGCGTACCCAGATCCCAACCGTCCGCGGCGTGTAGCCGGCGCTGGTTCCGTTCGGCGTGATGTAGCCGTTCAATCCGTTGTGACGCAGATAGATGGCACTGAACGCCTGGCTGTCGGGATTCCAGTCGAGTTGTTCATTGATGCCGGGGTTCGACGCAAGTCCGTACGACCCGCCGTATTCGACGCCGAAGGTCTTGTTGCGCATGTACATCTGCGAGGGCAGACCGGTCGAGCCCTTCAGCGCGGTCAAAGTGACCAGCGACTGATCGGGCGATGTCCCGCTGCGGCTGAACGACGAAGACGACCCGTTCCACACCGGCGGTGTCGACGGCGTGCCGGTCAATGTCATGGCCGACGCCGCGGGAAGCGGGAAGGAGACCGCGTAGTCGTACGACATGATGCCACCGGTGGGGAGCGAGCCATCGGCGGCCGTCCACGAGATCGCCATTTCGTCGGCTCCGCGGATCGCCTGCAACGTGTCAAGATTCGCCGAACCGGTGCGCGTCGACGCATCGAAGGATCCGTTCTCCTTGAACAGTTTTCCGATGCTGCCGTTCTCGGCGTAGGCAACAAGCCTCCAGCCACCACCCGCCGTCGAAGTGTCGACATACGTGGTTCCGAGACCCGCCACATTCGCGACTCCCGACGACGTCGGAAGACCCGGCGCCGAGGTGGTTCCCGTTGCATCGACTCCACCGGACGACGTCCAGTAGGTACCCGACGGCAACGTCACACCGACAGCGGCGAGATTCGTCACAGCGAGGTCGAACTCGGCCTTTGACGGCAGGAACCAGTCAGTCTGCGTCGTTGTCGAATAGCCGTCGGCTGCCGCTGCAGCGGCACACGATGCATTTGCCGCGAGGATCGCCGAGGTGTTTCCTGCACCGCTACCGACGGTCTTGCCGGTGGTGGGCTGGGTCGTACCCGAGGGACACCACGCTGCGGATGTCGATGCATCGGCAGGGGCGATCTCCATGAAGTCGATCGTTGGATAACTGTTGTTGGTGTCAACGAGGAACACCGTGCCGCCGCCGGGACCCTCGTCGCCGATACGGCATGCCCCGCCGTCCTTGCAGAGCGCTCCAACGGTTAGCTCGAACGTCGACGAGGCAGAGTTCCAGTTGGCAGAACCGGGCACGGAGGCCGTCAGCGTGACGGTTCCGGCGGCAATCAGGTCGACGACACCCGTCGATGAGTTGATCGTGGCGAGTGACGTGTTGCTGCTCGTGTAGCCAAGGACACCCGCATCGGGTGTGCTGACCGTCGGCGTCACCATCGTGAAGTTCGGGTCGTCGGCGCGGTAAGGACCACCCGGCGCGGTGAAACCGGTGATCGTCGGGGTCGCCTTCGTCACGGTGAACGAGGCAGTCTGCGTCCGCGCCACATACGAACCGAAGGCCCCCTTCGATGCCGTGAACGTCGTGGAACCTGCGCCGATGATCGTTACGCGGCCCGAGTACTCGTCGATCGTTGCAACGGCCGTGTTGCTGCTGGAGTAAGCGA
>JBBANY010000059.1:9639-14119 GCA_040401695.1 Ilumatobacteraceae bacterium | reverse complement strand
TTCATCGGTATCAGCCGCGACGAGGAGACGTTTCAACCCAAGCCCTACGTCAACAAGTTGCCCGAAAGCCTGGCCGGTCGCCTCTGCATCGTTCTCGATCCGATGCTCGCCACCGGGGGTTCACTCGCCCACACCTGTCGACTGCTCCTCGAGCGCGGCGCAGAGGGACCCATCACCGTTGTGTGCGCGCTTGCCGCTCCGGAGGGCATTGCGTTCCTCGAAGCCGAGGGCCTTGATCTCCTCATCTATACGGCATCAGTTGACGAGCGGTTGAACGAGAACGCCTTCATCGTTCCCGGCCTCGGCGATGCAGGCGACCGCCAGTTCGGCGCGCCACACTGACACCGTCAAGATCGGCACTGACAAGAAACCTTTTTCCATTGTCGAAAAGTCCGCTTCGTTGCACCGAACAATGTTGTACGACGCACGAGAGAATCGGCAAGAAACGCCTGACAGACCGTTGCCCCCTCAGGGACGTGGCAGTATTGTGACAACAGACACGCCGATCCCGGCGTCGTCACACAACAAAAAGAGGGGAAACATGTCGACACGAGCGACGAAGAGGTCGCGGGTGGTGAAGTGGACCGGCGCAGCAGTGCTGTTCGGGTCCGTTGCAGCAACCGCACCTGCCGCGGTGGTCAACGCCACCAGCGCGAAGAACAACTTGATCATCGCGATCAACGAACCCAACGCAGGCTGGTGCACTCAGGACTCGCCGGGTATCGACCAGGTGGCAGCGAAGAACGCGGTTCTCGAAACGCTCACCATCGTCAACGACAAGGGCAAGATGGTGCCGAACACGGCGAAGAGCGTCACCAAGGGCGCCGATGCCTCGAAGTGGACCGTCGTTCTGCGTGAAGGCATCAAGTACTCAGACGGTTCGGCATTCGATGCCGCGAACGTCGTTGCGAACATGTACGCACAAGCCGGTCTCGGACCTGCAATCTTCGGACCGCAGGCCCAGGCCCCGTCGCTTCCCGCAATCGCATGGACCGACTTGTTCGGTAGCTCGATTGCCGAGCTGACGGTCGCTTACGGCGCAGCCGCCAAGGGCGACCTCAAGTCCGTCCTCGCCATCAAGGCAAAGGTCGACGCAGCAGTCGTCGTCAAGGACACGCTGACCCTCGAGTTCAACCTTGCGACGCCGCGCCCGAACTTCCCGTTCCTTCTCTGGAACTTCGGCCGTTCGGCATTGCTGTCGACCAACTCGCTGAAGAGCAAGGACTGCGGTCTCACCGCCGAGGCAACCATCGGCACGGGCCCGTTCAAGCTCCAGACGAAGGGCGCAAAGGAGACAACCGCTGACACCGTTATGGTGGCGAACCCGGTCTATTGGCGCAGCACCGCAAAGAACCCGCTGCCGAAGGCCGAGCAGGCAACCTTCCGCATCCTGGGTGACTCGGCTGCCAAGGTCGCCGCTGTGCGCACCAACGCCGTCGACATCGCGCTCTTCGGAGCGGGCGAAGGAACTTCGCTCAACTCTCTGAAGAAGATGGGCAAGAAGGTGACCCTGTACTCGGGTCCGATCGACGGTGCCTGGACGTTCCACCTCAACACGAGCAAGGTGACCGCCACCGGCAAGCCCTCCGGCTCGCCGTTCTGGAGCCAGAATGCCCGCGATGCGTTCGCGTACGCCTTCGACTCGGCGACCTACACCCGCGTCATGACGAAGGGCAACGGCAAGCCGTCGTCGGCCATCGCGCCGCCGATCCACCCCTTCCATCAACCGAAGCAGTCGAAGACCTTCAACCTGACGAAGGCCAAGGCAGCTGTCGAGGCGTACAAGAAGGAAGCCGGCGTCGACAAGATGGAATTCATCATGCCGCGCAACACCACCAGCACCTCGGGTGAGAGCAGCCAGTTGATCTGCGACATGATGGCCAAGGCCGGAATCACCTGCAACGTCGGCCAGCCCGTGTCGTCGTCGCTCGTCATCGCGGGTGCGTTCGGTCTGACGAACCACGTCAGCCTGTTCGCGGTCGCAAGCGGCTACTACGCCGACTTCTCGCTGCTGTTCGTCACCAACACGAACCTCGAAATGTCGGGCTTCCGCCTCAGCAACCCGGCTCTCGCCAAGTGCTTCACTGACGCGCGCGCACTTTCCACCAGGAAAGCGTTCGCACCTTGCGTGAAGGAACTGCAGGAGAAGAGCTACTGGCATCCGGCATACCTCGAAGGTGGGTTCCTTGCATGGAACAACACCGCGCAGGGCGTCGGCGCGACCCCGCTGCCGGGTGGCGGCAACCGTCCGCTCGTCAACGGCTCCGGCTTCGACTTTGCTTCGGTGAAGAAGGTCGGCAAGTAAAAGCCATCTGACGAAACGTCACGTCGAGAGGCGCGGCACCTTCGGGTGCCGCGCCTCTTTCGTTTTTTCGTTTCTGTTCTCGCGACGTTTCGGAGTCATGTAGTGTGATGCTTCGTGAGCGGGGGCACCACAGCAAGCACCAGCGCTGCTGCGCGCAAGGCGAAGAACGTTGCGTTCATCGTCGGCAAGGCTCTCCTCGTATTGATTCTCGCCACATTCGGCGTGACGGTCCTCGTGCGCCTCTTGCCGGGCGACCCGGCGATCACGCTTCTCCCCTACGGCACGCCCGAACAGCATGACGAGTTGCGCCAAAACCTCGGACTGAACGACAACGTCTTCGTCTACTACTTCAAGTGGCTCGGGAACTTCGTACAGGGCGACTTCGGTTACTTCTACAGCGCCAACACCTCCGAAGGTGCGCAAATCTCCACGCTGATTGGCAACGTCCTTCCTCGATCACTCCTGATCATGGTGTACACGATGATTTTCTCGCTGATCGTGTCGATTCCGATCGCCGTCGTGATGGCCTACCGCGCCGACGGCAAGTTCGACCGAATCGTCAGCAATGCAATGTTCGCGTTGTCATCGATTCCGAACTTCGCGATCGCCCTCATTCTCATGTACCTCTTCGCGGTGCAGTTCGAAATCTTTCCGGCGGTCGGCTACACCACGATGCGTGACAGTTTGGGTGAGCACCTCAAATCCGTGGCTCTCCCGGTTTTCTCGCTGTCCTTCGGCCTCATCGCCACCCAGACGCGCCTGTTGCGCGGCGACATGATCGCGACCTTGAAGGAAGACTTCGTCACGATGGCTTCATCGAAGGGCCTGTCCGATCGCTACATCCTCTGGCGCCACGCTTTCCGCCCGTCGAGCCTGACCCTCATGACCTCGGCAGCACTCAACATGGGTTCTCTCATCGGCGGCGCCGTCATCATCGAGTCGATTTTCGCTCTCGACGGCTTCGGGCTGCTGCTCACGACGTCGCTCAATTCGCGTCAGTATCTGGGCATCCAGTCGTTGGTCGCGCTCGTGACGATTTTCTACGTTCTCTTCAACGCGATCGTCGACACTTTCTACGCGATCGTCGATCCGCGTGTCAGGAGCCATCGTGGCGCCGCGTAAGACCCTCGGCTTCTATCTCGCCAGTGGCTGGCTCGCACTGATGGTTCTCATTGCCGTCATCGGCGATGCTTTGCCGCTTCCGGACCACAAGGAGTACTTCTTCGAAAATGCCGGCGCCGGCGTGTTTTCGGGCAAGCACATCCTCGGTACCGACCTCGATGGCATCGACATTCTTTCGTCGATCATTCACGGGACCCGCATGTCGATTCTGATCGCATTCGTGTGCGTTGCGATCGGCATGCTCATCGGCGGTGCGCTTGGCATAGTTGCTGCCTATTGGCGAGGCTGGGTCGATTCGGTCATCACGATGTACTTCAACGTGACGCTCTCGATCCCGAACCTGATCCTCACGTTCGCAATGGTGGCTGTTCTCTCCTCCCCCACACCGACGAACCCCGAGGGTCGCATCCCGCGCGTTCTCGTGATCATCATCGCCCTCACCTTCGCGCTCATTCCGATCCTCGGTCGCCTCGCGCGGTCGTCGGCACTGTCGTGGACCGGGCGTGAGTTCGTTCAGGTTGCCGAATCGATCGGCATGAAGCGTCGCAACATCATGTGGAGCCACATCACGCCGAACGTGGTGCCCTCGATGATGTCGGTCGGCTTTCTGGCCGCGGGCGTCGTGATTGTGGTCGAGGGTGGTCTCGCCATTCTCGGCGTCGGAACCGACCCGGGCGAGAGCTGGGGTTCGCTCCTCGCCAAGAACCGACCGCAGATCGTCGACTGCCCGCAGGCGGTGCTCTGGCCGGTGGTCGCGATTGCCCTCACCGTCATGTCGCTCAACTTCTTCGGTGACTACTTCCGCAAGCGCATCGACAACCGAGAGTCACGGATATGAGCGAACTGCTGAAGATCACCGATCTCAAGATCGACTTCAACACGCCCCGCGGCGAGCTGCATGCAGTGCGCGGCGTCAGCCTGTCGGTGTCAGCGGGCGAAAGCCTCGGCATCGTCGGCGAGTCGGGCTCGGGCAAAACCGTTATGTCGCGCGCCACCATGGGATTGCTGCGTGGCCGTCGGGTCAAGCGCTCGGGCAGCGTCGTGTTCGACGGC
>JBBANY010000059.1:0-9629 GCA_040401695.1 Ilumatobacteraceae bacterium | reverse complement strand
ATCCGTGACTACTGGGGCACCAAGATCGCCATGGTCTTCCAGGACCCGATGACGGCGCTCAACCCCGTACGCCGGATCCGCAGCCAGATGTCCGAGGCGCTGGTGAAGCGACTGGGCAAGTCGAAGGCCGAGGCCGATGCGCGCGCCCTCGAGTTGATGAAACTCGTGCGCATCCCCGACCCCGAGGCCGTTCTCGACAAGTACGCCCACCAGTTGTCGGGCGGCATGCGCCAGCGCGTGATGATCGCCATGGCCATCGCATGCGAGCCGCGCCTGCTGTTCGCCGACGAGCCGACCACGGCTCTCGACGTGACAGTCCAGGCCCAGATTCTCGAACTCATCTCCGACCTGCGCAGACAGTTGAACATGTCGATGGTGATCATCACCCACGACCTCGGCGTCGTCGCCAACCACACCGACCGTGTCGCCGTCATGTACGCGGGTGAACTCGTGGAACTGGCCGACACAAAGGAACTGTTCTCCCGTCCACGCATGCCCTACACCGAGGCATTGATGAACTCGATCCCGCGCCTCGACCGCGAACCCGGGTCGCGCCTCCCCTCGATCGCAGGTTCCACTCCGGATCCCACGACCGAGCGCACGTCATGCGGCTTCGCCTCGCGCTGCAAGTACGCCACCGACAAGTGCCGCAACGAGCATCCCGAGCTGACCGACGACGGCAACGGCCACCTCTACCGCTGCTTCTTCCCATTGGGGGGCAACTGACATGGCGGGCACAGGCAAGGCGCACCTGTCGACCACGGGCGACCCGGTTCTTCGCGTCGAAGATCTCGTCGTCACCTACGAGACGCCGGGTGGCCAGTCGGTCCAAGCAGTCTCGGGCATCAGCATCGACATCCGCGAGGGCGAAACACTGGCCGTCGTCGGCGAATCTGGCTGTGGCAAGTCGACGCTCGCCAAGGCGATCATGCGACTCATCCCGAACGGTGGTGGATCCATCAAGTTGATGGGGCTCGAAATCGCCGGCCTGCGCGGCGAGGAACTGCGCAACGTCCGTCCTGCGATGCAGATGATCTTCCAGGACTCCATCAGTTCGCTCGACCCGCACATGAAGGTGAAAAGTCTCGTCGAGCAGCCGCTCAAGGTGTGGGGCCGCGGCAACGAAGAAGAGCGTGCGGCGAAGGTTCGTGATCTCCTCTCGTCGGTCGGCCTCGATCCCGAAGTGGTCGGCGACCGCAAGCCCACCGAGTTCTCGGGTGGTCAGTGCCAGCGCATCAGCATCGCCCGGGCACTCACCCTCGAACCGAAGTTGCTCATTTGCGATGAGCCTGTGTCGTCGCTCGACGTCAGCATCCAGTCGCAGATTCTCAACATCCTCCGCGACATGAAAGACCGCTACGGCCTGTCGCTCTTGTTCATCTCGCACGACCTTTCGGTCGTCCACGCGATCAGCGACCGCGTCGTCGTGATGTACCTCGGCAAGATCTGCGAGGTCTCCCCCGCCGGCGACCTCGCCACGAACCCTCGCCACCACTACACGCACGCCCTCGTCAGTGCGATTCCGATTCCCGACCCGACGAAGCAGACGGGTCGCGCAATCCTTGAAGGCGAGCCGCCGTCACCGGCCAATCCGCCGTCGGGTTGTCGCTTCCGCACGCGTTGTCCCGCAGCCACTGAGAAGTGCGCGAACGAAGAGCCTCAACTCACCGAGGTTTCCGTCGGCCACTACGTGGCCTGCCACCACCCCCGCTAAACCCCCAAGGGTTCTCGGCGCACAGCTACCCGCTTTTTGCTACGTCCTGCGCCGAAAAGCGCTACTCGCGCGTCACGGAAGCCCGGCACGTGCGACGTCGACCTCGCAGACCATGATCCGTCCGCTTGGTTTTGCCGCCGCGGCATGGGCGTCGGCCGAGTCGGCCGTCAGCAGGAAGAGTGTCTTGCCGTCGTCGCCACCCAACATGCACGCAAAGCACAACTGACCCGTTTCGACAACCTCGAGCACTTCCCCACCCTCTGCAATACGCACACATTCAGTTGCCATCGGATTGGCGAACCACACGGCGCCTTCCGCATCGAGACAGATCCCGTCGGGAATCCTCGGAAGAGTCGGAGCCCAGACGCGGCGATTGCTCAACGAACCGTCTGACGCGATGTCGAAGGCGGTCAGACAGAACCCGACGGTCTCGCCGACGATCAGCGTCTTGCCGTCGGGAGTGATCACCGAGCCGTTCGGGAAGTGCATGTCCTCTGCAGCGACGCGAACCTTCCCCGATGGCGAGACGCACGCCAACTTCGCCGTCTTGTGGTTGGCGATCACTTCTTCCACCGGTCGACTGGCCACTTCTTCATCCAGGTTGAAGCCGAAGTTGCCCACGAACGCGCGACCTTCGGCATCGACGACCATGTCGTTGCAATGGAACGTCGCGATATCGGACAGATCGGCATGCACCGACACCTTGCCGTCGGCCGTCCGCCGCAGGACCTGGCGTTTCGTCATTCCGACGATCAACATCGATCCGTCAGGCATCCAGCCAAGACCCGACGGCTGGTCATCGATTTCGAATTCGGTGCGCAGGTCCCCCGCGGGCGACACCGACTTCACGGCGTGGGCGTAGAAGTCGCTGAACCACAGCCGACCATTGCGCCAGCGCGGTCCTTCGCCGAAGTAGATGCCTTCCGCCAGAACCTTCACTTCACGTGACATCTCGGTCCCTTTCTCGGGTTGTACCGACCCATTTCTCGGCGCACCACGTAGCAAAAAGCGGGTAGCTGCGCACCGAGAACCCTTAGGGTCAGGTGGAGCGCTGGCCCTGCTTGCGGCGCCAGATCAATGAATCGCCGGGGCGGTGAATCTCGTGGGCGCGACGCCACTGGGCGAAGACCTGCAGGATGTGCGGCGGGTCGCCGTGAATCTCGGTGAAACCGCCATTGATGTGGCGCGTGTCGAAGTACGACGCATGCACACCGTCGGCGAACAGTTCGCAGGCGGGCTCGAGGCCGAGGTCGATCAGTCGCTGGCGCTCGGCCTGAAAGTCGGTAACAAGGTACGCAAGGTGGTGGTAGCCCTCTTGCCCTGCCTTGTACATGTCGCGGTAGATCGACGGCGTGTCGTCGTGCTGCACGATGAACTGGATCATCGTGTCGCCGAGATAGCCGAATGCGTAGGACACGTCGGCTTCCTGGTTCGTGCCGCGATACCAGAACTCATCGCACTTGTGGTGCTCGGTCACCGAAAACGGACCCGCTCCAAACGTGTCGTGCCAGTGCTTCATCGCTTTGTCCAGGTCGTTGACCAACCAAGCCTGCTGGAAAAGCGGATAGGGCGTACCCAACACAGCCATCATGTCCCCCTGTCGTGAGCTGTTGAAATCAGACTAGTTCGTCGCGGAAGGCCGAAACGGAGCGAAGGCCTCTAGTAATTCCCAACGCGAATCGGGGTTTCGGCGGTCGGCGGGCATCGATGACACGACGATTCTCGAAGCCCCCGCCTCGAGGTACTCGCCCATCCGATTCGCAATGGTCGTCGCGTCACCCCACGGAACATAGGCCTCGACCAAGCGGTCGCTCCCCCTGCCCGACCAATCTGATTCATCGAAGCCTTGCTTGGCCCACTGTCGCTGATAGGCCGGCAGCGGCAGGTAGATCGACAGCGCCGCCCGTCCTGCCGCCAACCCAACTTCGCGGTCGGTGGTCAAGCAACACGGCAACACAACGTTCAGCACCTTGTCGGGCCCCAAAACCGAGCGTGCGAAGCTCATGTACTGGGGCAGTTGCATGTAGATGTTCGCACCATCGGCATGACGGGCAGCAACGCCCAACATCTTTGGTCCGTGCGCCGCGAGATACAGCGGCACGCTGTCAGCTGATGCACGGAGGCCCAACGGCGTCTCACCGCGCATAGCCGACAAGTACGACGACGCTTTGTCGATGGGGTTTTCCCACTCGAGCCCTCGCATCGTTGCGGCTATGGGGTGCGACACACCAACCCCTTGGACGAACCGACCGTCGGACAGTTCCGACAACGTCCGTCCCGCCTGTGCAGACGCAATCGCATCGCGTCCGTAGATGTGGGCGATTCCCGATGCAATTCGAATTCGCGACGTCTTTGCCAACAACCATGCGGCCGTTGCGTAGATCTCGCGGCCGTACATGTCGGTCACCCAAGCCTCGTCGTAGCCGAGGCCTTCGAGCCGCAACACCGTCGCCAACAGGTCATCGCGCGACATCATGTCGGCAGCGAGAATCACTCCGCCGACGAGTTCGTTCACACCACGAGATGACACGTCAGCTCCTCGTGAACCTGGCCGGGCGACGTTCGGCGGTAGCGCGCAGTCCTTCGGCGAAGTCGTTCGTCCGGCGAAGCCGCAATTGTTCGGCCAACTCGTGTTCCGTGGCAACCGCAACCCTGTCCCCCAAGTCGCCCCGCAGCGTCGCCCGAATCGATTCGACTGCCAGCGGTGCCGACGATGCGATCGTCCGCGCGTACTCGAGCGCCACATCGAGGAGATCTGCATCGTCAACCAATCGATCGGCAAGACCTAACGCGACAGCCTCGTCACCCGGCACCCGACGACCCGTGAACAACAAATCCGCTGCGCGTTGCACCCCGACGAGACGTGGCAGGGTCACTGACAGTCCAAAACCGTGGTGGAAGCCGAGTTGTGCGAAGTTCGCGCTCAAACGCGCCGAGGGAGACACCAATCGGAAGTCGGCCGCCATCGCGACTCCGAGACCACCGCCAATCGCGGCTCCCTGCACCGCGGCGATGATCGGCTTGCGTGTTCGGAACAAGCGCACCGCCGTGCGATACAACTCACCCGTGTCGTCACGTGCGTCGCGACGCGAAAAATCGGCTCCTGCGCAAAAGTGCTTGCCTTCAGCCGACAGAACCACCACCCGACAGTCGTCGTCGACGTCGAACGCCTCGAGGGCTTCGGCGATCTCACCGATCATGCCGACGCTGAAGAAGTTGTTCGGGGGCTGGCTGAGGATCACTCGACCCACGTGATCCGCCGCCGGCTCGACTCGCGCGTAGTCGCCCATGGTCAGAAAAAATCAGCCCGCGGACGGGAGTTTTCGTCGTACACCGCCGACACACGGTCGACGCGGTACTTCCTGAAGTCACCCTTCACCCACCCGTACTTCGCGAAGTTTGCGCCCATGTTGAGATAGTTCGGGTGCTTGAAGTGGGCCGCCAACGATTCCTCGTCGGCCCACAGTTCCCACACCACCATCACGCGCTCGTTCACCGGGTCGGCCGCGAAGTAGTAGGCCAAACACCCGGGTTCATCATCGCGCGTCGCCGACTGAAGCGGCGCCCCCGTGCGAAGGCATTCATCGCGACCCTCACGCGTCTCGAATTCGCCAACTCCGGCGAGAACGATCATCTGGCTCATCTTGTCTCCCGTCACTTCAGGTTTCTTGCGAACAGATCCAACAGCGCCTTCCAATGACGACGCTCGCCATCGACGTCGTGCTGGGGTCGGTCGTTGAAGGCAAAACCGTGGTGCATCCCCCAGAACCGCTCGAGTCGGCCACGCACACCCGAAGCCACCATCGCGGCCTCGAACTCATCGACCATCGACAGCGGTACGTAGTCATCGTGTTCGGCACACGCGACATAGACCTCACCGCGCACCGACGCCAGATTCGCGTGCGGCGAGTTCGGCTTGTCGGTGACCAATCGCACGCCGTAGAACGATGCTGCAGCCTTCACCCGGTCGGCCATTTGTGATGCGGCATACAAGGCGAAGGGTCCGCTCATGCAGTACCCGACCACACCCACACGCGACACGTCGACATTCGAGCTCGCGTGGGCCACCGCGACAAGCGATTGAATATCGCGCACCACCATGCTGTTGCCGACGTTGCTCATCAGCCCACGCATGCGCTCGAAGGACTCCTTGCTCGAGAAGTCGAGCCGGAACCCCGGGGTCTCCCGGTAGTACAGGTTCGGCAGCATCACGTGGTAACCCTCGGATGCGATCCGATCGGCCATCGAATGCAGGAGTGGCCGCTTGCCCAGCGCATCCATCAGGAACACCACGAGAGGCAAGGCCCCGGCTGCATCAACCGGAGACGTCACGTACGTCTCCATCGAACCTTCGGTGGTCTCGATGAAGGTGTCTTTACCCGCCACGTTGTGCGCCATGATCCGAAACTAGCGGTTTTCGACAATGATGTCGAAAATGGCATAACCTCTCGCCATGGGCATCAATTGCATGACCGCAGGCGTCCACCTGCCCCAGGCCGGACCCGCTGCGTCCGGTGAGGCAATGACCCGCGCGGCGCGCCTTGCAGAGGAACTCGGCTACGCGGACGTGTGGGTCAGCGACCATCTCGTCGTTCCGTCCGGCGCCCAATACCCGCCCTCGGCGTACGTCTACGAGCCACTCACCGCACTCGCGTGGGTTGCCGCCGCAACGAAACGGGTCGGCCTGGGCACGACGGTTCTCGTTCTGCCGATGCGCAACCCGATCCATGTCGCCAAGTCCATCGCCACCATCGACCTGATGAGCGGCGGACGTTTCATCCTCGGTACGGCGGCCGGCTGGCTGAAGGCCGAGTTCGACGCGATCGGCGTGCCGTTCGACGAGCGCGGGCTCCGCACGGATGAGGCGATCGAGATCATTCGCCACGTCTGGACTAACGACCACATGACGATCGACTTTCCCATCCACGGGATCCACATGGAATCGATCCGCGCACAGCCACAACCGAAACGCCAAATCCCCATCTGGATCGGCGGCCATGCCGACATCGCACTGCGCCGCGCGATCACGGTTGGCGATGGCTGGCACGGGGCGTTTCTCCCTCCCGACGAAACGAAACCGCGGGTCGACAAGCTGCGCGCCGGCCGACCAGAGCCAGAGTACGAGATCTCGATGCGCACGCGTTGGGATCCACTCGAGGACGACAACGACCTGATCCTCGCCGAGATCGATCACTACCGCGAGGTCGGCGTCACGCACCTCGTTCCCGAGCCCCGTCAACGCACCGTGGACAAGTACCTCGAGTCGATCGAAGCCATGGCCACATTGCTTCAACGCGCCGACGTGGTGATGCAACCGTGACGAGGACAAAGCGCACACGCGGCGGCCACCGCCCCACCGGCACCGCGGCCGAGAGACGCGTCACGACGGCGCGGCCGACGACCGACAAGTCGCAACGCACACGCGACGAAATTCTCGCCGCGGCACGTGCGTGCTTCGCGCGGCAGGGCTACGCAACGACGACGGTCGAGCACATCGTCGCCGAGGCGGGCCTCTCGCGTGGAAGTTTCTACACTTACTTCGAGTCGAAGGTGCACGTCTTCCGCCACCTCGCTGCGCGGATCGACCGTCAGATCGCCGAACAGGTTGCAATGCTGTCGCCCACCGCAAAATCCGGCGCTTACGAGAACCTGCTTGCATCGAACCGCAACTACCTGCGTATCGTCGGCGAGAACGCCGATCTCTACCGCCTCGTCGACGAGATGGCCGCCCACGACCCTGACGTCGCAAAGGCACGGCTCGCGTCGCACCAACGACATGTCGGCCGTGTTGCCGACACCATCCGTCGCTGGCAACGAGCGGGCAGGGCCGACAAGACGATCGATGTCGACATCACGTCGGCTGCCCTCGTCTCGATGTTGTCCGGGTTCGCACGCTGGATGCATCTCGAGGGTGACGCATTCGACGACGACGACGCCGCCACTCGCCTCACCGACATGTGGGCCGCGGCCTGCGGCCTCGACATTCCGCCGCCACGATGAACGAAAGCGACGTCCGCGCGGAAGTACGGGAATGGATCACCCGGAACTGGAACCCTGCCATGCCGCTTCTCGACTGGCGCACGCTGCTCGTCGACTCGGGCTGGGCCGTGCCGTCGTGGTCGCCGCGCTGGTTCGGCAAGGGACTCCCGGCGTGGGCCGACAAGGTCGTGAGCGACGAACTCGCCGAAGCGGGCGCAGTCGGCATGCCGCTCGGCGGTGGCATGACTCTCGCCGCGCCAACCCTTCTCAAGCACGGCAGCGACACCCTGAATGACGCAGTCTTGAAAAAGACACTCACGGGCGAACTGACGTGGTGTCAACTCTTCAGCGAGCCCGGCGCGGGCTCCGACCTCGCATCCCTCTCGACCACCGCCGTCCGCGACGGCGACGAGTGGGTGGTGAATGGCCAGAAGGTGTGGAACACAAGCGCGCACCATGCCGACCTTGCAATGCTTCTGGTGCGCACCGATTGGGACGCACCGAAGCACCGCGGAATCACCTACATGGTCCTGCCCATGCACCAGTCCGGCGTCGAGGTACGGCCCATCGTCCAAATGAACCAGCACGCGTCGTTCAATGAGGTGTTTCTCACCAACGCCCGCGTACCCGCAGCCAACGTCGTTGGCGACCTGGGAATGGGTTGGGACGTTGCGCGAACCACGCTCGCCAACGAGCGTTCGTTTGCGACGATGAAGCGCCCCCGATTCAGCGCACAATCCGGACGTGCAGTGGACGAAGCCAAGGCCGAAGCCGACGACCACTTCGCCACTTACATCTGGTACCCACAGCGCGCCGGACGCGCCGACATCATCGCCGACCGCGCTCGCACCAATTGCGTCAACCACGACCCCATCATCCGCGCTCGCATCGCCGACCTGTATTCCTTTCGGATGGCGAACGAATGGACCGCCCTTCGCGCGCGTGCCAACCGCGAACTCGGTCGTCAGCCGGGGCCCGAGGGTTCTCTGGGCAAACTCGCTGCATCCGAAGTTGCCCGACGAGCAGCCATCGTCCACGCTGCGATTGCCGGCGCCGACGGCATGTTGCGCGAGACCGATGATGCATTGCACGCGATCATCGCCGAGGTCCTCGTGTCGACTCCCGCGCAGTCGATCGCAGGCGGCACCGACGAGATCCAGAAAAACATCATCGGCGAGAAGATCCTCGGCCTTCCGCGCGAACCGAGCGAAGACCCGGCACAACCCTTCCGGCGCGCTACGCGCTGAGGCGCTCGACGCGCGCGCCGTCTGACGCCAAAACCACCCAACCGTCGACCCTTGCATCCGGCTCGCACAGCGCCACCACGCAGCCACCGAAGCCGCCCCCCGTCATCCGGGCGCCGTAGACGCCCGGGGTTTCGGCGATCTCGCGCACCGCACGGTCCATCGCGGCAGTCGATACATCGAAGTTCTCGGCGAGGCTGCGGTGGCCTTCGAGCATGATCTCGCCTGCCAATCCGAAGTCGTACGACGACATTGCAGCAGCGAACGACCCAACCCGGGCGTTTTCCGACACAACGTGCACTGCGCGTCGTCGAACGCGCTCGTCGGTGATCGCCACCAGATCACGCAATACCGCATCCCGCAACGGACCGACGACTGCCTCGGCAGCGGCACATTCCGCCACGCGTGTCGCATACTCGGAACCCTCCAGCCTGCGCGAGGCCACGAATCGAACAACCACCTTCACCGAATCGGGTACCGGCACGTACGACACTTCGAGCGACCGGCAGTCGATCATGGTTGCCTGGCCCGCACGGCCCGCCGCGATGCACAACTGGTCCATGATCCCGCAGGGCACGCCCGTCGCATCATGCTCGGCCCGGCGGCACAGCACCGCCAACTCGGTGACCAAACCCTGAAAACCGAGGGCAAGAGCGCAAGCCACCTCGAGCGCGGCGCTCGAGGCGAGCGTG
>JBBANY010000058.1:0-15270 GCA_040401695.1 Ilumatobacteraceae bacterium | reverse complement strand
ATCACCAGTGCGGGTATCAGGCGCAGAAGCGGCCGCTGCTGCGCGCCGACGTCGGCCTGTCGGTGACGACGTCGTTGCTTGCGGGCTTGAAGTCACGTGTCGACAAGAAGGAGATCACCGACCCCCGCGGCCTGGTCGATGCACTGCAGGCCGAGATGACCGCCCAGTTGAGCGCCAACGCGCGCGACCTCACGTTCGATACATCGGTCAAGCAGCCGAACATCTGGCTTTTCGTCGGTGTAAACGGCGTCGGCAAAACGACGACGATCGGCAAGGTGGCCTTCGCGCAGAAGGCGAACGGTCGGAACGTGCTTCTCGCCGCGGGTGACACGTTCCGTGCCGCGGCCGGCGAGCAGTTGGAGACGTGGGCCGGACGAGCCGAAGTTCCCATTGTGCGCGGCAGCGAAGGGGGCGACCCGAGTGCGGTCATCTTCGATGCCGTGCAGAGCGCTGCGGCGCGCGGGTGCGACCTCGTTCTCGCCGATACCGCCGGCCGGTTGCAGAACAAGACCAACCTCATGGAGGAACTGAAGAAGGTTCGCCGCGTCGCAGAAAAGGATGCCGGTACCGTCACCGAGGTTCTTCTCGTCATCGATGCGACGACAGGCCAGAACGGCCTCTCCCAGGCGGCGCAGTTCGCCGAAGCCACCAACGTCACCGGGGTGGTGCTGACGAAGCTCGACGGATCCGCAAAGGGTGGCATCGTGTTCGCGATCGAAACGCAGTTGGGCATTCCCGTGAAGTTGGTCGGACTCGGTGAAACAATCGCCGACTTGGTTGCCTTCGACCCCGACGAGTACATCCACGAACTCTTCGACGCCGGGTCCTGACAGACGTCACGCGAACGGCGTCTTGCAAGGGTGACGAGCGCATTGCTGGCGTCAGTCGTAGATTTCTCGTCATGAAGATCTTCTCCCGGTTCACACTCCTCACCGCCGCCTCGGCACTCGCTCTTGCCGCGTGCGGCAGCAGCGAAGAGGCGGCTGAGCCGATCGTGTTCTCCTCGGCGCAGTCCACGTTGTCGTCGAGAACCGCCGGCGCGGCCGAGGCCGCTGCGGACGCGGCGATGCCGAACAGCAAGATGGCGGGTCTCGCCCCGTACGCGGTCGAGTACGAGGTCGAAGGAGACCTTCCCGCGCTCGACGACAAGGCCCAGGCATGGAAGGCGAAGGGCGAGCCAACGAAGAAGCAAATGAACGCGATCGTGAAGGCGTTGGGCGTCGAGGGTGATCTGGTCGAGCGCAAGAAGGATGAAGGTGGCGGCTTCGTCGCGGGTCCGATCGATGGCTCTGCACCCTCGGTGAGTTTCGGCGATGCCGAATTCGACCCGTACCTCAACTGGTACTACTCGGCCGCGTGGGCTGCGTCGTCTCGTTCATCCGAACCCGCAGTCGCCCCCGACACCGCGACATCCGACACCGCAACTTCTGACACGGCGACATCCGATACTCCGAAGTCCGATGAAGTCGTCGAAGTTCCCCAAGAGATGAAGAAGCCTGAGAATCTGCCCACCAAGGACGAGGCGCGCGAGCGGGCAAAGTCGATCATGGAAGACGCCGGCGTCGACGTTCGTGACGACGACATTGAGGTGTACGCCGACGACTGGTCGGTATCGGTGACCGCGTGGACGCGTGTCGGCGAAGTTCGCGCGCCGATGTCGTGGACTTTCGGTTTCGGTGACGAAGGCGCGATCACGTGGGCCGGCGGCAATCTTCTCTCCTTCGAAAAGGGCCCGAAGTTCCCGCGCGTCGGAGCGCTTGCCGGTGTCGAACGTTTGGGTGACCCGAAGTACTCGGGCTGGTACGGCTACGGCCCGGTTGCAAAGGGCGTCACCGAGCCCGCATTCGCAGAGGATTCGGTCGCGATCGCGCCGTCACCCGCCGGCGATGCAACGACAACCGATTCCGTCGCACCAACGGTGCAGACGATCGTGATCACCGGCGTGAAGGAGTCGCTGACGCCGATCATCGACGCTGACAACGTGATGTGGCTCGTGCCGTCGTATGAGTACACGGTGAAGGACGGCTACACGATCAGCGCACTCGCGATCACCGAGGAGTTCATCGAACAGGCGACGCCAACTCCCGACACCGCGTCCGACATCACGACCGGTGGTGGGTCGAGTGGCTCCGGTTCGTCCGAAGGATCAGAGGGCTCGGGAGAAACGCTGCCCGCCGTCGACGTACCGGCACTCAGCCAGGACGAGGCGGTCACGTTGGTCGGCCTCACCGAGGACGAGGCCATGAAAGTCGCCGAATCGAAAGGTTGGATAACCCGCGTGAGTTCGCGCGACGGTGAAGACTTCCAGCTGACGATGGATTACGTGACCAATCGCGTCAATCTTGCGATCGTCGACGGAAAGGTGACCGGCGTCAGCGTTGGGTAGCCTCACGGGCGTCATGTTCGACAGCCTGAGTTCGAAATTCGAGTCGATTCTCAACAAGGTCCGTGGTCGCGGCCGCCTCACCGAGGACGACGTCGACGAAGTCCTTGCGGAAATCCGGGCCGCACTGCTCGACGCCGACGTCAACGTCACCGTCGCGCGCAACGTCGTCGCGCGCATTCGCGAGCAGGCAGTCGGCGCAGAGCTTTCGAAGGCCCTCGACCCGGGCCAGCAGATCGTCAAGATCGTCAACCAGGAACTGACGGCAATCCTCGGCGGCGACACGCTGAAAATCACCTATGCCGGCAAGCCACCGACCGTCGTCCTCATGGCCGGCCTCCAGGGATCGGGAAAGACCACCAGCGCCGCCAAGTTGGCCCGTTGGTTCAAGTCGCAGGGTCGCCAACCGTTGCTGGTGGGAGCCGACTTGCAGCGTCCGGCCGCGGTCGAGCAGTTGCGCACGCTCGGTCGCCAGATCGATGTCCCGGTGTTTTCGGAACCGGGCGACCCGGTGACCACCGCAACGCGCGGTCTCGCGGAGGCACGACGTATCGGCCGCGACGTTCTCATCGTCGACACCGCCGGCCGTTTGTCCATTGACGCCGACTTGATGGACGAGATTCGTCGCATCAGTGACGCGATCGAGCCGCACTACACCTTCCTCGTCATCGACGCGATGACAGGCCAGGACGCGGTCAACACCGCAGAGGCCTTCAATGCGACGCTCGAGATCGACGGTGTGATTCTTTCCAAGCTCGACGGTGACGCACGTGGTGGTGCCGCCCTGTCGGTGAAGGAAGTCATCGGCAAGCCCATCGCTTTCGCGGCGACGGGAGAAAAAATCGATGCATTCGAACAGTTCCACCCCGACCGCATGGCAGGGCGCATTCTCGGCATGGGCGACGTTCTCACGCTCATCGAGCAGGCCGAGCAGGTCTTCGAGAAAGAAGAAGCCGAGGCGACCGCGGCAAAAATGTTCGAGGGCGAATTCACCCTCGACGACTTCCTCGAGCAGCTTCAGCAGGTCAAGAAGATGGGGTCGATCTCCAGCATCATGGGAATGCTCCCCGGCATGCCGAAGGAACTGAAGAACGCAGAGATCGGCGACGATCAAGTGAAGGTGACCGAGGCGATCATCAGGTCGATGACCCCCGAAGAGCGTCGCAGCCCCGAGATCATCAACGGTTCGCGACGTGTCCGCATCGCGAAGGGGAGTGGCACCACCGTGCCCGACGTGAACCGCCTCGTGAAGCAGTTCAGCGAGATGCAGCGCATGATGAAGCAGATGGGCGGCCTGGCGGGCAAGAAGTCGGGCAAGAAGGGCAAGGCGCCCAAGATGAACCCCGTCAAGATGGCAAAGGCCATGAAGCAGATGGGTGCTGGCGATCTCTCGGGTTTGGGCCTGCCGGGCCAGCCGGGTCTGCCCGGCCAGAAAAACCCCGGGGCCTTTCCCGATTTTCGCGACTTCCGATAGCCTTTCCCAGTCCGGTCGCGGCCGCCTCCAGCCTCGACGACCCAGTTGCAGGAGTTTTCATGTCAGTCAAGTTGCGTCTCACCCGTGTCGGAAAGACCAAGCAGCCGCATTACCGCATCATCGTCGCCGACGAGCGCCGCTCGCGCGACGGTCGCTTCATCGAGATTCTCGGTCAGTACAACCCGCGTCAAGAGCCGTCGCACCTGAAGGTCGACAATGACAAAGCGGTTGCCTGGTTGCAGCAGGGTGCACAGCCCACCGAGCGTGTGCGCAAGCTTCTCGAGATCTCGGGCGCGTGGGCACAGTTCACCGCTTCGAAGAGCGCCAAGTGAGCGACAGCGGCAACCTGGTTCCCGCACCCACGGCGACGGCGGTACTTCACCACGTCGTTCGCTCGATCGTCGACGACCCCGATGCGGTGTCGGTCGACCATCGCGAGGGTGACGACAAGGTGTACCTCGAGGTGCGCGTCGGCTCGGGCGACCTCGGTCGTGTCATCGGCCGTCGCGGTCGCACGGCACAAAGCATTCGCACCGTGGTGCGTGCGGCGGCAAGCCGCGACGGCGTCGACGTCGACGTCGACTTCGTCGATGAATGAGCCGTGTTGACGGATAACCCGTGTCGATGAGCAGCCCGCCCGACGGTCTTCTCGAAATCGGCAGACTGGGTCGGCCCCACGGAGTGCGCGGAGAGATCTATCTCAGCTTGGTCTCCGATCGTCCCGAACGCAGACGAGCCGGTTCGCGGGTCTTCGTTGCCGGGGGATGGCGCACGATCGAGGCCATCAGGCCGTCGAACGACCGCTTCCTCGTGGTGCTCGAGGGTCTCGGCGTGCGCGAAGAGGCGGCCAAACTGACGAACGAAGTCGTCTACGGCGAACCCATCGACGACCCCGCCGCTTTGTGGGTTCACGATCTCGTGGGAGCGCGCATCATTTCCGTCGACGGAACCGAGTTCGGAACGTGCGTGGCCGTCATCGACAATCCCGCACACGCGATTCTCGAAACCGACCGCGGCGTGCTCGTGCCGGTTCCGTTCGTGACGTCGCGCGAAGACGGTGTCGTCACGGTGTCGCCGCCCGAGGGGCTACTCGACCTGCAGGACAACGCCTGATGCGTATCGACGTCTTCAGCATCTTCCCCGGCATCGTCGATGGTTTCTGTTCGGAAAGCCTGCTCGGCAAGGCCCGGGAGACGGGACTCATCGATCTGCGTGCCCACGACCTGCGAGACCACACGAGCGACGTCCATCGCTCCGTCGACGACACGGTCTTCGGTGGTGGTGCCGGCATGCTCATGCGCCCCGAGCCGATATTCGACGCCGTCGACGCCGTGCAGCCGCCCAGACCACTCATTCTCGTCGGCCCCGGAGGTGATCGTTTCGATCAGGCAATGGCGCGTCGACTCGCCGAACTTCCCGGGTTCAGCATTCTCTGCGGCCGCTACGAAGGCGTCGACCAACGCGTGCGCGAACATCTCGTCGACGCCGAGGTGTCGGTCGGCGACGTGGTGCTGTCGGGCGGGGAAGTGGCGGCATGTCTCATCATCGAGGCGGTCGTGCGGCTCGTTCCGGGTGCGATGGGCAACGCCGAGTCGCCCTTGACCGAAAGTTTTGGAGCCACGGGTTTGCTGGAAGAACCCCAATACACGCGCCCGGCCGACTTCCGTGGGTGGTCGGTCCCCGACGTGTTGCGTGGCGGCGACCACGCGCTCGTTGCCCGTTGGCGCCTCGCCCAGGCGCTGCACCGCACGATTCGGGCGCGACCCGACCTCATCGAGGCCCGTGGAGGGCTTTCGGCCGCGGAAAAGAGACTGTTGGAAGAGTTCGCCCCCGTCTCGTATCCTTCATCGTTCGCTCAGGGCGGCACACCCGCCCCCGACCAGTAACGGATCGCCCCATGAAGACCACCGACCTCGTCGACAACCAGTACATCCGCAGCGACCTGCCCGACCTCCGCGCCGGAGACGAGGTCAAGGTTCATGTGCGCGTCGTCGAAAGCGGCAAAGAGCGCATCCAGATTTTCCAGGGCAACATCATCGCGATCCAGGGCTCGGGCGTTGCCGAGTCGTACACCGTCCGCAAGCTCAGCTACGGCGTGGGTGTCGAGCGCACCTTCCCCAAGCACAGCCCAGCGGTTGCCAAGGTCGAACTGATGCACCGTGGCGAAGTGCGCCGCGCAAAGCTCTACTTCCTCCGCGAGCGCACCGGCAAGGCCGCCAAGATTCGCGAGAAGCGCGAATCCTGATCCGCGCACACACTGACGTGAACCATTGCCTCGTGCCGGGGCCACGTTGAACACCGACGACCTCGAGAATTTCGAGGCCGAGCGCGAACTGCAGCTCGCCCAGGAATACCAGGACGTCGTGTCCATGTTCCGCTTCGCGGTCGAGTCCGAACGCCGTTTCTACCTCGCGAACGAGGTCGTCACGCGTGTCGCCGCCGACGGTCCCCGTCCGCTCATCGAAGTGGAGTTGACCGACGCATGGGTGTGGGACATGTACCGCAAGAGCCGATTCGTTCCCCGGGTGAAGATCCTCTCGTTCAAGGACGTGAACGTCGAGGAACTGCCCGGCCCCGAGATCTAGCCGCCGCTCGTCGCGCCCGCGGAGCGTGGGGCGAGAACCTCGTCGCGTCGTGGTACGTGCGCAATGGTTGGCGCATAGTCGGGCGCAATGTGCGTCACGGCAGGGGAGAGATCGACATCATCGCCGAGCGAAACGGCGTGTTTGCCGTGTGCGAAGTCAAGACCCGACGCAACAACGAGTACGGCTTCGCAGCCGAGGCGATGACACCGGCCAAGTGCCGAACCGTGCGTCGGACCGCGTTCGGGTGGGCACGCGACAACGGCGTGCCGAATTCGCGGTTGCGTTTCGATGCGGCCTTCGTGGTGGGCACTGCCATCGACGTCGTCGAGAACGCCTACTGACAAGTCAGGAAGACGTGGTGCGGTCGCGACGATCCCAGCACGCGTGGTGCCAGTGGCGACGCAAATCCGGCGCGTCGGCCGGAACCGTGACGCAGTGCCCCATTCCGGTCGGAATTTCGCGGTTGCAGCCGGGACAGACGTAGGGCTTCGTTGCTTCGTAGGGCTGCACGCGACGCACCTCGACTGGCCCGTAGAGACCGCTCCAGATGTCAGTCATCGGTCACCCAAGAAAAGCCCAGGCAACGAGGGCGATGGCGACGGTCAGCGCGGCTGCGACGAAGACGATGTCCGTACGGCGCTTGACCCGCTTCCGCGTCGCATCGAATCCCACGGCGTCATTATGTATCGTCGGGTCATGACAACCAACGCGTTCGAGACAATCATCGTCGAGCGGGCCGACGGCGTCGTCACCGTCACCCTCAACCGCCCGGCAAAGAAGAATGCCGCGAACAACAAGATGTGGAGTGAACTTCTTGCAACCTTCCGCGAGGTTGCCGCGTCACCCGACGATCGTTGTGTGGTGCTCACGGGCGCGGGCGGCGACTTCTGCTCGGGTGCCGACCTGTGGGCCGGCGACGACGCGTCGGCGAGGCAGCATCAGTTGGCGCGAATGCGCAACGTCGGCGACGTCGCAATGGCCCTCGCGCGTTTGCCCCAACCCGTCATTGCGAAGGTTCGCGGGGTTGCCGTTGGCGCCGGTATGAACATGGCGCTCGGATGCGACCTCGTGGTTGCCTCCGAGAATGCCCGATTCTCGGAGATCTTTGCCAAGCGCGGGCTCAGCATCGACTTCGGCGGATCGTGGTTGTTGCCGCGTCGTGTTGGTCTGCATCGCGCCAAAGAACTCGCCCTCTTCGCCGACATCATCAACGCAGCCGAGGCCGAGCGCATCGGGCTCGTGAATCGGGTCGTGCCCGACGTGGAACTCGATGCCTTCGTCGATGGTTGGTCGAAGAAACTCGCCGCCATGCCACCGATTGCGATCGCCCAGACCAAGCGCATGTTGAACAACGCCATGAACGTCACGCTCGAAGAGGCACTCGACGACGAAGGCGCGGCGCAGACGGTCAACTTCGGCACGAAGGACACGGCCGAGGCGATCGCAGCTTTCACCGAGAAGCGCGACCCAGTCTTCCGCGGCCGGTAACGGGCGTGCGCGGTCGTCGTGTCGTTGCGGCGCTCGCGGTGCCGGTGGTGCTGGCGTTCGCCTCGCAAGCCCACGCTTCCGTCGACCCGAACGGCACGTCGACGATCGTCGAGGTCCCGGTCGACGAACCCGTCGACGAACCCGTCGACGAACAGGGAGGTGTGTCGGTTCCGCCGGAGGTCGTATCCGTGAGCACGGTGCCGTCGGCAACCACGACCGTGCCCGTGGGTTGTCCACCCGCACCCGTGTCACAGGCGGTGTTCGTCGGCAAGGTCAAGGTGCTCGATGCGACGCAGGCGCTCTTCGAACTCGTTCGGTTGAGGTCGGGAAGTCTCGCGGGATACTCGACCGAAGTTCCCAATGTCGACGGCACCGTGGTGACCGAAGTGGGTATCTACTACGGCCGCGACGTGAAATTCCTCGAGGTCGGAGACTCGTACCTCGTCGGTACCGCACTCGATGCAACGACCGGCCGCATCTACTCGCGCGTAACGGAAGCGGCGCCACTCTTCGGCGGCAACGAAGTCGCCGACATCAACAACTCGGGCATTGTGTGTCCCGACTTTGAGGACGTGGCCCGCACGCTGAACGTCGACGGCTCGTCGGTCGAATCGGGAGTGTTGTCGGGACTTTCGGGCGAATCCGGCCGCGTCATCCTGGCGGTGCTCGTGCCCGCGGGCCTGGTTCTCCTTGGGCTCGTCACCCTCGTCTTGATCAGGCGTTCGTTGCAGGCCTGAACAGCGGCGCGCTCAGGTGAAGTCCGTCAGGCGCTGAAAGCGGCAGTGCCCAGGTCGCGCAGTTCCGACACCGCAGCAGCAAGCCCGCCGGGGTGTTTGAAGAGCGCACTTCCGGCGACGAGTACGTTCGCACCCGCCGACGCCGCGCCGGAAACCGTCGCAGCGGAGATGCCGCCGTCGACTTCGACGTTGATCACGTCGCCCAGTCCGGCTGCCGTGATCATGTTGCGCACTTCGCGAACCTTGCACTCCATGGTGCCGATGTACTTCTGGCCACCGAAGCCGGGGTTCACTGTCATGACGAGAACGAGGTCGATGAGGTCGAGCACATTTTCGACTGCCGATGCTGGGGTTGCCGGATTCAATGCGACCGCCGCGGTGGCGCCGAGCGAGCGAATGTTGTCGAGCGTGCGGTGGAGGTGCGTGCAGGCCTCGGCATGAACGATGAGGCGCGAGCACCCGGCTTTCACGTACTCGGCCGCCATCACGTCCGGAGTGAGCACCATGAGGTGTGCCTCGAAGGGCAGATCACAATGCCTGCGAGCAGCGGCGATGACGTCGGGGCCGAACGTGAGATTCGGAACGAACTGACCGTCCATCACGTCCCACTGGATGAGGTCGACGCCGGCCGTCTGCAGATCGCGCACGGCCTTGCCGAGTTCGGCGAAGTCTGCGGGCAAAACCGACGGTGCGATCTGAATCGGAAGCGTCACGTGGTCCACTCTACCGATGCACCTCCAAACGTAAGGTTGATGCATGGAACTCGAGGCCGGTGCCCTCGTCGCCGGCGGCGATGCAATCGGTCGGATGCCGAGTGGCAAGGTGATCTTCGTCGACGGGGCGCTGCCGGGCGAGCGGGTCGAGGTGGTTCTCACCGACACGCGAAAGGACTACGCGCGCGCCTCGGTGACGCGCGTGATCGAAGCGTCACCCGGCAGAGTCGCGCCGCCCTGTCCGCACGTCGCGCAGGGCTGTGGCGGGTGCAGATGGCAGCACCTGTCGGCCGACGCGCAATACGAAGCCAAGGTCCGCATCGCGGTCGAATCGCTGTCCCGCATCGCGCGCATTCCCGTCTCCGACGATTTCGTGGCGCGAGCCGCAGGCGGCGTACAGGTTCCCCCATCGGGGTACCGCACCACCATCCGACTCGCCTTCGACTCCGAAGGCCGACCCGGTTTCCGCGAACGCTCGAGCAACAGAGTCGTCGCGATCGAAGAGTGTCTGGTCGCGCATCGGTTGTTGCAGCCGGCGATCGCGTCACTCTCGGCGCGTCGCGGAAGCAACGTCGAAGTGACCCTGCGTTACAGTACGACCACCGGCGTCGTTGGTGCGGTCGTGCACGGCGACGAATCCGAGGTGCGCGGGCTCGAACGCGTTGATGTCGTGGGTGACGAGGCACGTCTCGTCGAGACGGTTCACGGAACGGACCTCGTCGTGTCGATGGGGTCGTTCTTTCAGTCGGGTCAACTCGCAGCCGAGGTGCTGGTCGATACGGTCCGGCGCGTCGCGGGCCCCGAGGCGCTGAGTGGAGTTTTCGGCCAGGTTGTCGACGCCTACGGGGGAGTGGGGCTGTTCGCGGCGACCATCGTCCCCGCACACGTTGCGGTCACTCTCGTCGAGTCGAATCCGTTCGCCGTGGCAGATGCGCGGCAGAACCTCGTCAACCATCGCGCAACCGTCGTCGAATCGCTCTTCGAAGATTGGCAACCACAGCCCGCCGGGCTCGTCATCGCCGACCCCGCCCGTACGGGCCTCGGGGCTCCGGGCGTGTCGACGCTCGTCGCCACGCAGGCACCCGTGATCGTGCTCGTCAGTTGCGATGCCGCAGCAGGTGCGCGCGACGCGCGGCTGCTCGCCGAGGCGGGTTATGAACTCGACGACCTCGTGGTTCTCGATCTGTTTCCCCACACGCACCATCTCGAGATGGTGATGCGATTCCGTCGAATACCGGTGGCCGACGAGAGCCGGCCGGTCACAAGATCCGTCGGAGGAGCCGTTCCACCCGCTGCATGAAACGGTCGCGTTCGAAGCGGGTCGAGCGATCGAGCGAATAGAGGGCAACCCAGCGGGCACGGCAGCGCCACGAGCACAGCCGTCGCACACTGCGCATGATCGTTGCACGCCCCGCGCGACCACAGATGAGATTCACGGTGCGTGACCGACCGTGCGTGGTGATGGCGACGATGCGTGTGACGTTGCGCAATGCGGGCATCGCATGTCCGCTCGATTCTTCGAGAGTCCACGCCACTCCGTTGGCGAGAACGCGGTCGACCCAACCCTTCAGCACCGCCGGTTGGCCCGACCACCACGTCGGATAAACGAAGACGAGCGTGTCGCACCACGCGACGTCGTCGAAGTACGGGGCGAGGTGCGGCTTCGACTCCGGCGCGGCGCCGCGCAACGTCCATTCGTTGGCCGACACGACGGGGGAAAACCCGCTCGCGTACAAGTCGTGCAAACGCACCTCGGCCCTGCGACCCTCTGCGACGCGCAAGACGAGGTCGCGCAGCGCCGCCGAATAACTCGCCTCGTCCGGATGCGCAAAGACGATGAGAACCCGTCGAGTCACCGCAGTCCCGCCAGTCGTTCACGGGTCCGATGCAGGAACTGAGCCCGCTTTTCGTCATTCATCACGGCCTGTCCGGGTCCGGCCCAGCAGACGAGGGTGCGCGTGCGCCAACCCGTGGCACGTCGGAGCGACTTGCCGAACGCGCGCGCCAAGTACCGAGTCGAACGTTGGGGGAAGTGCCCCGGTGGCTCGGCGGCGGTCACGATGGCGATGCTGCGCACGTGGCGCAGGCCAGGGCTGACACGCCCCGTTTCCGCTAGGTCGAAGGCCACGCCGGGCGCGAGAACCCTGTCGAAAAAGCCCTTCAGCATGGACGGCGGGCCCGACCACCACATCGGAAACACGAAGGCGATCACGTCGGCCTCGCGAACGAGGTCCGCGTACCGTGCATCGACGACGGTGGGCCGCGCCGTGGGGTAAGCGCGCCACTCGTCGCACGTCATGGCGGCTTCGAAGTTCTCGCGGTAGAGGTCGACCACGTGCACTTCGTGGCCCGCCGTGCCGAGGCCGTCGACCGTGACATCGAGCAGTTCGCGGGCGAACTGATCGGGCTTCGGATGGGTGAAGACGACGAGCGCGGTCACTGCCCCCACTCTACGAAGCCCGCGGCCTGGACTACCGTCGGGTGTCGGGGGTGAGTGAGATGGGGGCTGCACCGCGTGATGTGAGTGACATTTCCGCAGAGTGGCTGGCGGATGTCACGGGGTGCCGCGTCGACGACTGCGACGTCGAGGTGATCGGTGCCGGGGTCGGTTTCATGGGCCAGCTCGCCCGCGTACGGCTGGTCGCACGCGACGTGCCGGCATCGCTCGTCGTGAAGATGCCGTCATCGGACCCCGGTGCGCAGATGATCGGTGGGATGATGCGCGTGTGGGAGCGTGAGCACCGCTTCTACACCGAAGTCGCGCCGAAGATGCGTTCCGTTCGATTGCCGCACTGCATCCATTCGGGAACCGATCCGTTCGTGCTCGTTCTCGAGGACCTTTCGCCGGCCGTTCCGGGCGACCAAGTGGCGGGTCCGACACCCGACCAGGCACGCTCCGTCATCGACGCCGCGGCCGCGCTGCACGCGGAATGGATGAATCATCCTGCTCTCGCAAGTCTCGATTGGATGCCCGATCTCAACGATCCCTCGACGGGCATGGTCGCACAGTTGTTCCCAGTCGGCTGGCCGACGTTCCTCGCGCGTTACGCCGACAGCCTTCCCGAGCGAGTTCTGCGCTGGTGCGAAGCATTCGTGCCGCGCATCGTCGATTGGATCCACACCTACGACGACTGGCCGACGACGTTGATCCATGGTGACTTCCGGCTCGACAACATGTTCTTCGACGACCGTGGCGGGATGACTCTCATCGACTGGCAATTGGCGATGCGCGCCCCCAGCACCACCGATCTCGTCTACTTCATCGGCACCAACCTGCCGACCGACACCCGCCGTGCGATGACCGATGAACTCATCGATCGTTATTGCGAGGGTCTACGACGTGGAGGCGTCACCGCCGAGTGGACCGACCGTCAACGAATCATGAGGGGCCTGACAGAAGGCGTGCTTTTCTATTGCACTTCGTTCGCAGCGAGCATCCTCACTCTCGACCAGGCAAACGAGCGGGGAGCCGCGTTGATGGATTCGCTCGTTCGTCGCGCGTTCTCCGCTGCCGACGACCTCGACGCCGGCAGCATGCTCGGGCTGTGAGGGGAAGAAGGGTGAGGGTTCTGCATCGCGCGCGTTCGCGGCACGTTGCGGCGGGACTCGTCGTCGCTGCATGGGCATGGGTTGCGCATCCGGTTGTACCGGTCGCGGCCAAACCCGGGCCGTGCCCGTCGGTCCGTAACGTCGTTCTGCCCGACGCTGGCTACGCGCTCGCGCAGGTGCAACTGAGGATCCTGGCCTGCGCACGTCACCTGCAATTGACGCGCTTCGGGCGAGAAAACAAACAGGAGTGCGTCGCTTTTGCGAATGCGCTCATGAACATTCTGCGGCCTGCGATGAAGGACCGCGTTGTCGGCCAGCCGCGTCCGCACAACGCCGGCAACTTCACCGAGGCGTTGCGGTGGCGGAAACTTCTTTTTACCCGCGATGAATCGACGGGTCTTCCGGCGCGTCCGCGGGATCTCGCGTCTCGGCCGGCGTTCGTCTGGTGGGACACCAATCAGAAGACCGACGGTCACGTCGGCGTCTACATCGGTGGTGGCCTCTTTGTCGACAGTTACGTGGGTTTCGAACTCGCGAAACTGTCGAACGACGAAATGGCCGAGATCACCGATCCGTCACGTTGGTCGTGGACCGTGAAGCCGGGACCACAGCGCCGTGTGCCGTGGCCCGAGGGTCGCTGGCCGCGCGAGCGCGTGAACGACGGGTTCTCAGTTGTTCGCGTTCGCGGCGCCTGACGCAGCCTTTGCGCGGCGACCGATCACGACTCCCGAGATGATGGAGACCACGCCGATCACGACCCAAACGGTTCCGACTGTGCGGAACGGCGAGAGAAGGGAGTCGGCGACGACCGGTACTGCGGCGTTGGCGAATCTGTCCGTCTCGTCGACCGACGACACAGCCACCGAGCGAACCGCCCCGGCGGCGACGAGGTCGATGACACCGAGAACGATCACGGTGATGCCGACGAACAGCAATGCTCCGCGCTTCGACCGTGACCAGCGTGCGTAGAGAACGCCGGTGATGAGTGTGAGGATGAGCGCGAGCCAGAACAGCGAGTTCAGGCTGTTCTTGATCGATTTGATGTCGGGACCATCGTCGATTGGTTCGAGTGCGAGACCCTCCCATTCGTCGACGTTTTGCTTCAGGTCGGAGAACTCGGGGTCGACGGCCACCAGGGCATCAACGACGTCGCTCACCACTGCCTTGGCTTCGACGACCTTGGTCTCGTCGACCCCGTTCACGAAGAAGTCGTAGATCTCGTCGGAGATGCCGTCGACCTTCGCCATGAATTCGTCGTTCTCGGCCAGCTCGTCGAGCTTCTTGGTGATCGTCGTCTCGAGTTCGTCGAACAGGGCGAGATCTTCTGTCGGCGCATCTTCGGTGAGTTTCTCGATGAAGAAGCGTGCGGCCTCGTCGCGGAACTCCTTGTCCTTGGTGAGCGCCGTCACTGTCTCGCCTGCGGGATTGCCCACCCCGACCGACAGCCATGTTGGCAACGTGATCGACAAGACGAGGGCGAATGCTGCGAACAAAACACCAAACAACACCGCGGGCCCACGACGTGCCCTGAAGAACCGACCAGTCATGCCATGACGGTAGACCAGCACAACTCATCCCTCTGACCGTGCAGAGCGCTCCGAACTAGCGTGGGGAGATGTCGAACAGCTTTCCACCGCCACCCCCGCCGTCGATCCCGACCGGAATCGCGATGTCGGCGGCACCACCCACGCAACTCGCCTCCGCCGGTTCGCGGATCGGGGCCGCTCTTCTCGACTTTCTCCTCATGATCGTCACGCTCTTCATCGGCTGGCTGATCTGGAGCATCGTCCTCTGGAAGCAGTCAACTTCGCCGGCGAAGAAGATGCTCGGCATGACGGTCGTCGACGCCAACACGGGTGCGCCGGCGACGATCAAGCAGATGGTCATGCGCGAGGTCCTCGGTAAATGGGTCGTCGGCTCGGTCGCGGGAATTGTCACGCTGGCCTCGCTCGTCATGTTGTGGGCAACCCCGCGCCGCCAGGCTGTCTGGGATTACATCGGCACGACGGTTGTCGTGAAGCGTTAGGGGCGCGCGACCCGCTTTCGGCGTTTGCGAACCCATTCAAAACCGTCAAGGCTCTTCGCGATCACGAACGCAACGATGCAGAGAATCGCGAACCACGTGAGGTACGCGCCACCGCGGCCCGCAGCGGCGAGAAAGATGCCCAACGTCAAGCGACGGTTGACCCAATCTGCTTTTTGCAGAGGAGGAATTGGGCGGTCCATGAAATTGAGACCCTAGACGACCGACCAAAGAATATTCACCCTCGTCGGTGCGCAAGTTGCTGAATGAAACAATCTCGGCAAGTCGACAACGGTTCGATCACGTCCAAGAAACAAG
>JBBANY010000057.1:0-15565 GCA_040401695.1 Ilumatobacteraceae bacterium | reverse complement strand
CGTCGGTCGACTACCGCGCCAGTATCGACGACCCGCGCATCGTCGAGGTGCGCATTCTCCGCCCACAGGAAATCCCCGTGTACGTCGCCGAGGGTCTCTTCGATTTCGGCATCACCGGCCGCGACTGGGTGGAAGAGACGAACAGTTCGGTGCACAGCCTGGGCGAACTGAAGTACTCGAAGGCCACCACCAACCCCGTGCGCGTCGTCGTGGCCGTCGACGGTAATTCGCCCGCGCAGCGCGTCGAAGACCTGCCCAACGGCGTTCGCGTCACCAGTGAGTACCCCGAGATGACCAAGCGCTTCTTCGCGCAGAAGGGCATCACGGCCGACGTGCGGCTGTCGTACGGTGCGAGCGAAGCCAAGATCCCCGACATCGCCGACTGCGTCGTCGACATCACCGAAACCGGCCGCGCACTCAAGGCCGCCGGTCTGCGCATCATCGAAACCATCCTCACTAGCTACACCGAGCTCATCGCCAACAAAGAGTCGTGGGCCGACCCTGCCAAGCGCCACGCGATGGAGCAGTTGCACACGCTGCTTACGGGAACCCTCGAGGCCCGTGGTCAGGTGCTCGTGAAGTTGAACGTCGGCGAGGCCAACTACGAAAGGGTGCTCGCGGTGTTGCCCTCGGCCAAGTCGCCGACGGTCAGTCGTCTGGCGTCGGGTGACTACGCGGTCGAATCCGTCGTGCAAAAGCGCACCATCAATACGGTCATCCCCGCACTGAAGGACGCGGGCGCCACCGACATCCTCGAATTGCCCATCTCCAAGATCATTCACTGATGTCGCAGCGCTACGCCGCCACCGATGCGCCAATCTTCGAAGGCGTGCGCGGGGGAGTCATCACCGACTTCGACACCCATGCGGGTCTCGGCTACGTCACGTCCGACGACGGCAACGTCTACCTCTTGCATTGCATCAACATCGCCGACAAGACGCGCGACATCGCGGTCGGCCAGCGCGTCGAATTCTCGACGGTCACCCGTTTCGGTCGCACCGAAGCAACAGTCGTCGTAAAAATTTAGGCCTTGTCCAACGCGTCTTTTATCTGCACGAAGGCGATGCGGATGTTGTCGAGCGCCATCTTGAGCGTCGCTTGCTCTTCGCCCAAACGTCCCTCAAGGCCCTCGACCAGACAGGCAACGGCATCGATGGCAAGGGCGGCCTCGGCTAGCCGCGGGGGCTGTGCCGACAGGTGGATGGCGGCCAGTTCATAGAGGCCCATCACGTGGTTCACGACCACGACTTCGGCGGGAACCTCGGCCAGGCGCTGGCGGGTTTCGGCCAGTGCTTCGGCGGCATCTGCCAGTTGGTCACCGTCATTCGACATGGTGCGAGACGCTAGCCGTGGGAAGCGAGAGGGGCTCCGCTAGCCTTCGCAACGCAATTCAGGCCAAGTGGGCCCCGTTCTCGGGTGCCCCACCCAGCCACCCCGGTTCGGGAGTGCGTCTGGGTCCCGTCGCACGGCCCTCCGTGCTGCGCGACCCTTCGCGTGCCCACACCGGTTCATCGGAACATCGGCGCAAACGAAAGGGAGCAGCCACTTGCACAGGAGTGAACGGCCATAGCTACGGCGCAGAACGAACCGCGGTACAACGATCGCATTCGGGCTCGCGAGGTGCGCCTCATCGGCGCCGACGGTGTCCAGCTGGGAATCAAATCCCTGCCCGACGCACTCGAACTCGCACGGCAAGTCGACCTCGACCTCGTCGAAGTCGCACCACTTGCCAACCCGCCCGTGTGTCGCATCATGGACTACGGCAAGTTCCGTTACGAGGAATCACAAAAGGCCAAAGAGTCCCGCAAGAAGACCTCGCAGGTGACCATCAAGGAAGTGAAGTTCCGTCCGAAGATCGGCAAGGGAGACTTCGACACCAAGGTGCGCCACATGCACGACTTCTTGGAAGACGGGCACAAGGTCAAGGTGACACTGCAGTTCAGGGGACGCGAAATGGCGCACCCGGAACTCGGTTCGAAGATCCTCGATGCCGTTCTCGAGCAGTTGGGAGAGGCCGTCAAGGTCGAAACCCAGGCCCGTCTCGAGGGGCGCAACATGACGATGGTTCTCGCGCCAGAAAAGAAAGCCGTGAAGAAGCCCGAAAAGAACGCAGACAAGTCGTCCGCGCCCGGTGCCGCAACACAGATCGCCAGTGAGTCAGGAGAATCACATGCCGAAAATGAAGACAAGTAAGACAGCAGCCAAGCGTTTCAAGAAGACGGGAACGGGCAAGTTGCGCCGCCAGCAGGCCAACCGCCAGCACCTCTTCGAAAAGAAGGCATCGACCCGCACGCGCCGTCTCGACGGCACCGTCGACGTGCACAAGGGTGACGAGAAGAAGATCAAGCGCCTCCTCGCCGAGCGCTGATCAGGTTCTGTTGGAAGATTCGAAAAGGTAGGTACATGAAATGGCACGTGTAAAGCGCGCAGTCAACGCTCGCAAGAGCCGCAAGCAGGTTCTCGAACGCGCGAAGGGTTACTACGGCAACAAGAGCCGTTCGGCCCGCGCCGCGAACGAGCAGGTGATGAAGTCGGGGCAGTATGCATTCCGCGACCGCCGCGCAAAGAAGGGCGAATTCCGTCGTCTCTGGATCCAGCGCATCAACGCCGGTTGCCGTATCCACGACATCAGCTACAGCCGCTTCATCGCGGGTCTGAACGCCGCGGGCATCGAAGTCGACCGCAAGATCCTCGCCGATCTCGCCGTCCACGACATCGACGCCTTCGGTCGTCTGGTCACCGAGGCCAAGGGAGCCCTGGGCTGAACCAGCCGACCATCGGTTTCACGAGCACCCCGGTCCGCCGACTGCGTGATCTTCTTTCAGAGAAGAAGGCGCGTCGTGCGGCGGGGTGCTTCGTTGTTGAAGGGGAAGTTCTCGTCCGCGCAGCGGTCGAAGCAGGTCTGACCGTCGTCGAAGAGTTCGTCCTCGTCGGGGAGTCACCGGTTTCGACCGCAACCGTGCACTTCATCGATGAAGCGACGCTCGAACGAGTCGCGTCGACCGTCTCGCCCCAGCCGCACATCGCCGTGGTCGAGATCCCGCGGTCAACCGCACTGCCGGAAGACGGAGATTGTTGGGTGCTCGTCGCCGACCGCGTTCAGGACCCGGGCAATCTCGGCACGATGATCCGCAGCGCGGCCGCCGCCGGCGCGTCTGCACTCGTTGTCACTCCCGGCACCGTCGACGTGTTTTCCCCCAAGGTGGTTCGTGCGACTGCCGGGGCGCTGTTCCTTCTTCCGTGCATCGAAGTACCGTCGCTCGGGGCACTCTCCGCGTCGAAGTTGTCGCTCGTCGGCACGTCGTCGCACGAACAGGCGGGCTCGGTCGCCTACGACGAGTTCGACTTCACGGGTCGCATCGCATTGGTGATGGGCAACGAGGCGGCCGGACTCGATGCGTCCGCACCGATCGATGCATGGGTCACGATTCCCCACGTCGGCCCGGTTGAAAGCCTGAACGTTGCGATGGCCACCACCGTGCTGTCGTTCGAAATCGCCCGTCAGAGAAAACACCGCTCGTCGGCAGGGTCAGGGCACTAGCGTTGGCTCGCCATGCGTAACGACATCGCCGCCGCCGTCGACGCCGCTCTCGCCGAAGTGGCCGCCGCCTCGTCGGCAGCCTCGTTGGCGGGCCTTTCGGGTTCCGTGGTCGGCAAGAAGTCGCCCCTCGGTCAGTTGAAATCCAAACTCGGCTCGGTCGGCGACATCGACGAGCGCAAGGCATTGGGCCAGGCCCTGAACGATGCAATGCTCGCCGTCGAGGCTGCAATCGCCACCAAGCGCGCCGAATGCGAGTCCGTCGAGCTCGAGGCGCAAATGGCCTCCGAGGGTGTCGACCTCACCGAACGCATTGCTCCGTCGCGTCGTGGCCGCACGCACCTCGTCACCCAGGCGACCCAGCGACTGGAAGACGTGTTCGTGGGTCTTGGCTTCCAGGTTGCGGAAGGACCCGAGGTCGAAAGCGATTTCTACAACTTCGAGGCACTCAACATGCCGAAGTCGCACCCGGCACGCAGCATGTGGGACACGCTCTTCGTCGAAGGTGCCGAGCCGGGCAGCGTCGTTCTGCGTACGCACACCTCGCCCGTGCAGATTCGCGTGATGCAAGAGTGGCCCCCGCCCATCTACGCCGTGATGCCCGGTCGCGTGTTCCGTCGCGACACCCCCGATGCCACGCACATGCCGGTGTTCCACCAGATCGAAGGCCTGGTCATCGACCGCAACATCACCTTCCGTGATCTCGCCGGAACGATCGAGGCGTTCACGAAGGCCTTCTTCGGTGCCGACTTCACCAGTCGTCTCCGCCCCTCGTACTTCCCGTTCACCGAGCCGAGTGCCGAATTCGACATCCGCCGTGCCAACGGGTCGTGGATCGAACTCGGCGGGTGCGGCATGGTCCATCCGAACGTGTTGCGCGCGGGTGGCCTCGACCCCGAAGAGTGGTCGGGTTTCGCCTTCGGCTTCGGCATCGACCGCATGGCGAAGGAACGTCACTCGATCGACGACATCCGCGAGATGTACACGAACGACCTGCGATTCCTGAGGCAGTTCTCCTGATGAAGGTGCTGCTGTCCTGGCTGAACGAATTCGCCGACTTCGGTGACGACGTCGAGACCTTGGCCGACGAAATGACCGCCCTCGGCATGCCGGTCGAGGAAACCATCGCGGCCGGAACGAAGGTGCCCGGTGTCGTGGTCGCACAAGTGTTGCGCACCGAACGTCACCCCGACGCCGAGAAGGTGCACCGGGTGTACCTGACGACCGACGGTTCGAACGAGCTGCACGTGTGGTGCGGCGCATTCAACATGAAGGCCGGTGACAAGATTCCGCTTGCCACGCTGGGCACGAAGATGCCCGATGGCCGCGAGATCCTTCGCCGTGGAATTCTCGGCATCGACTCCGAGGGCATGTGCTGCAGCGCGAAGGAACTCGAACTGAACGACGACCACGGCGGCATCCTCATTCTTCCCGCCGACCTGCCCCTCGGCGTCGACGTATTCGATGCGCTGGGCGTCACCACCGACACGATCTTCGACCTCGACCTGACGCGCAACCGTCCCGACTGTTGGGGTCACATGGGTGTTGCGCGCGATCTCGCAGCGCGCCTGCGCCGACCCTTTGGCGCCGAGGTCAGCGGATCCGCCACCCACGATGCCCACACCCTTCCGCTGGCCATCGTCGACGATGCGGCGTGCGGTCGTTTCACCGCCACGGTCGTGAAGAACATCCGCGTCACGCAATCGCCGCAGTGGCTGCAGGACCGCATCGCCCGCAGCGGCATGCGACCGATCAACAACATCGTCGATGCATCGAACTACGTCATGCTCGAGCGCAACCAGCCGACCCACGCATACGACCTTCGCAGCGTCGAATCGGGGTTCCGAGTTCGTTTCGCCAAGGCGGGTGAGACATTGGTGACGCTCGACGGTACGGCGCGCGAGCTCCATGCCGCCGACGTCGTGATCGCCAACGGCGACGACATTGCGGTCGGCCTCGGCGGAGTCATGGGTGGCCTCGACTCGGAGGTCGTCGAATCGACCACCGCAATCGCGTTGGAAGTCGCGTGGTTCCCGGCCGACACGGTGCTCGAATCCGCCGCTCGTCACGGCCTGCGCTCGGAGGCATCAGCACGGTTCGAGCGTGGCGCCGACCCGTGGGGTTTGGAGTCCGCCGCGTGGCGATTCATCGAGATTCTGCGACTCACATGTCCCGACCTCGAGGTGCACGGTGGACCCCAAACGACCCGCAACGCCTCGTGTCCCGAGCCCACCGTCGACGTGACCCTGCGTCTCGCGCAAGTCGAGCGGATCCTTGGGGTGTCGTTGACGGCTCGTCAGGCTGCCGATCTCATCGAGCCGATCGGTTTCCGCTGCTCGGGCGAGGGGAGTGCGATCACCGTCTCCATTCCGTCGTGGCGGCCCGACTCGTCGACCGAGATCGACGTGATCGAAGAAGTCGCCCGCCACTACGGCTACGAGGCGTTGGGCAAGAGCGTGCCGAACTCGACCGTGCACGGGCGCTTGTCGTCGATCCAACAACGCCGTCGTCTGGTGCACGGCGTTCTCGTCGAGGGCGGCTGGAGCGAGGCCATGCCGAACCCGTTCCTCGACCCGGCAGCGTCGCGGCTTGCGGGTGTCGATGACTCGGCTCAATTGGCGTTGGTCAACCCGCTCGTGGCGGAAGAATCGGTTTTGCGCGTGTCGTTGCGACCCGGCCTCCTGCGATCAGTCGCGTACAACCAGTCGCACCGTGTCGACGACATTCACCTCTACGAGGTCGGCCACGTCTACCCGCGCGGTTCCGGATCCTTGCCCGACGAAGAGGAAATGCTCTGCGTGATGTCGGTCGACGACAGCGACGGTGAACTTGCGGCCCTGCGTTCGTGGTCGCTTCTCGTCGATGCGCTCGGTTTCGGGGCGCAGGTCGACACCAAGTCGACGCCGGGTGGATACCACCCCGGGCGTTCGGCGACGCTGCGCCGTGGCAAGCAGGTGATCGGTGCCATGGGCGAGATCTCGCCGGTCGTGTTGAAGCGCCACGGCATCGTTGGCCGCGTCAGCTGTCTCGAACTGTCACTCAGCGTCGTTCTGCGCGAAGAACCCAAACCCGTCGCAGCGCGGGCGGTCAGTCGCTTCCCGTCGAGCGACATCGACCTTGCCTTCGTGGCGCCCGAGTCCGTGTCGGCTGCCGATCTGCACCGTGCCTTGAAGTCGGCGGCAGGCAATCTTGCGGTCAGCCTCGAACTCTTCGACGTCTACCGAGGCAAGGGTGTCGCGGAAGGCTCGCGAAGCCTGGCCTACAGGCTGCGCTTGCAGGCTCCCGATCGAACGCTCACCGACGACGAAGTGGCCGGCGTACGCCAGAAGTGCATCGCCGCGGCCGAGAAATCAGGGGCAAAACTCCGCTGACGGGTATCCGTGTATGACTATACATCTACCTGTATAGTCATACACCTATGTCGAACAAGCGCGCAGCAATCCTCGGGGCCACCGGCTACACCGGAGTCGAACTCTTGCGCCTTCTCGCTGGCCACCCGGACATCGACGTTGTGTACGCCACGGGCGATTCGCAGGCGGGCCAGCGCATTGCATCGCTGTATCCGAATCTCGCCGCGGCATATCCGACCCTCGTCGCCGAGGAACACGATGCATCCCGCCTCGCAGGTCTCGACGTGGTTTTTCTCTGCACGCCGCACGAATCTTCACTGGAACTCGTGCCCGAGCTCGTCGGCAAGGTCGGTCTCGTGGTCGATCTGTCCGCCGCGTTCCGCCTCACCGACGCCTCGCAGTATCCGACGTGGTACGGCTTCACCCACACTCACCCCGAGCTCTTGTCGAGCGCGGTCTACGGGTTGCCCGAGGTGTACCGGTCGCAGCTCGCCGGTGCGAAGCTGATCGCAACGCCGGGGTGTTACGTCACCGCCGCGACTCTCGCGCTGAGGCCGCTCGTCTCTGCCGGTTCGATCGAGCAAAAGGGCATCATCGTCGACGCCGCGAGCGGCGTGTCGGGCGCTGGCAAGGCGCTCAAGGCATCGAGCATGTTCTGCGCGGTGGACGAAGACTTCACGGCGTATGGCCTCGTGTCGCATCGACACACGCCGGAGATGCAGCAACTGATCGGTGGCGAGATCCTCTTCACTCCTCACTTGGCGCCGATGAACCGGGGCATTCTTGCCACGTGTTACGCACGGCCTTCATCGGGTGTCGCGACCACCGACGACCTGTTGGGTGTGCTGCAGGCGGCATACGCAAACGAACCCTTCGTGGTCGTGTCGGAGGCGATTCCGTCGACAAAGGCGACCCTCGGAACCAACGCCGTGCACATCACCGCGCGCGTCGACGCGCGGACGGGACACGCCATTGTCATCTCGGCTCTCGACAACCTGACGAAGGGCGCCTCGGGTGGGGCGGTGCAGGCGGCAAACGTGGCACTCGGTCTTGCCGAAACCGCGGGTCTTGCGTCTGTGGGGGTGTGGCCGTGAGCACGCCCGCATCCACCGCACAGGTCCTGATCGAGGCACTCCCGTACATCCAGCGTTTCGCAGGCCAGACGGTCGTCGTGAAGTACGGCGGCAATGCGCTGTCCGGTACGGAACATGCCGATCCGCTCGACGTGTTCGCCCAGGACATCGTGATGCTGCGGGCCGTTGGTATTCGTCCGGTCGTCGTGCACGGCGGTGGACCGCAGATCAACGCCATGCTCGAACGCCTGGGTGTGAAGAGTGAATTCCGCGACGGCAGACGCGTCACCGACGACGCCACGATGCAGGTCGTACGCATGGTCCTGACGGGCGAGGTCAACCCCAGCATTGTCTCGGCGATCACCTCGCGTGGCGGCAGGGCCGTCGGCTTGTCGGGTGCCGATGACGGAATGATCTCGGTCGCGCAACGCAACCCCGAACTCGGGTTCGTGGGCGACGTAACGGGTGTGCGGACTGCCGTCATCGAGCAGTTGCTCGACGACGGCTGCATTCCCGTCATCGCGACAATTGGTGTCGATGCCGAAGGCCAGACGTACAACATCAACGCCGACTCGGTTGCCGCCGCCGTCGCGGGGGCCCTCGGTGCGGCGAAATTGTTGTACCTCACCGACATCGAGGGTCTGCGTCGCGACGTCAACGACGCGACGAGTCTCATCAGCAAACTGTCCGCGGGCGAACTGCGCGGCCTGCTCGGTGACGGAACGATCGCAGGGGGAATGATCCCGAAGGCGGAGAGTTGTCTCGAAGCCGTCGCGTTGGGTGTTCCTGCAGTGCACATCCTCGACGGGCGCGTCGCGCACGTGACCATCATCGAACTGTTCACCGATGCCGGCATCGGAACGATGGTTCTGGGAAACACGGTTGAAAAGGGCTGATCCATGGCAAACGAACCAATGTCCAAGCATGCATTCCCCGAAGCTGCGGGCTTCGATGCCTGTCCGTTCCTGCCGGTATTCGGCCCACCGACCGTCATGTTCGCGCGCGGTTCCGGAACCGAACTGTGGGACGCCTCCGGCAAGCGTTACCTCGATTTCCTCTGTGGTCTTGCAGTCACTTCTCTCGGTCACGCCAATCCCGTGGTTGCCGATGCGTTGTGTTCGCAGTCGCAGACCCTTCTCCATGTCAGCAACTTCTTCGCCAACGACCAGGCGTGGAACGCGGCAGTCGAGCTGAACGCGCTTCTCGAAGAAGCGACGGGGTGCAAGGGGCAGGTGTTCTTCTGCAATTCCGGAGCCGAGGCAAACGAGGCTGCGATCAAGTTGGCGCGCAAGTTCGGTGGCCGTGGTCGGCACGTCATGGTGTCGGCACTCGGCAGCTTCCACGGCCGCACGCTCGGTGCCCTCGCCGCGACCGGCCAACCCGCCAAGCACGAACCGTTCCAGCCGATGCCCGAGGGTTTCCGACACGTCACCTTCGGCGACATCGAGGCGTTGTCGGCCGCAGTCGACTCCACGGTTGCTGCGGTGCTGCTCGAACCCATCCAGGGCGAGGGTGGCGTCATTCCCGCCCCCGATGGATACCTCGCCGCCGTCGAGCGGATGTGTCGCGAGCGGGGCGTGTTGTTGATCATGGACGAGGTGCAAACCGGCATGGCCCGCACGGGGAAGTGGTTCGGATTCCAGCACCACGGCATCACGCCCGATGCGGTACTCATGGCCAAGGCACTCGGCAACGGCGTGCCCGTCGGAGCCATCTGGGCCAAGCGCGAGGTCGGCGCGGTCTTTTCGCCCGGAGACCATGGCAGCACGTACAGCGGAACGGCTCTCGTCGCATCCGTCGTACGTGCGGTGATTGCCGAGATGAGGAGAATCGACGCGCCGAAGTTGGCAACCGACACGGGTGCATACCTGCGCGGGAAACTGGCGGCAGTGCCGGGTGTCGTCTCCGTTCGTGGCGGGGGACTTCTGCTCGGGGCGGAACTTGCCACTGGTATCGACTCCGGGTCCGTCTACAAGGCTTGCCTCGCCGACGGTTTGGTGGTCAACGCGGTGAACGCCACGACGATCCGCATGGCGCCACCCCTCAACGTCTCGCGCGAACACGTCGACGAAGCAGTCGCGGTTTTCGCCGGAGCTCTCGCGCGCGTACAAAAGGAGGCCGCACAATGACGCCCCGCCATTTTCTCGACATTGCCGGTCTGTCGGCCGATGAGGTGCGCCTCATTCTCGATCTTGCGCAGCGGCCGATCGCTTCGATCGGCGGCCCCCTTGACGGCCTCGGTGCGGCGCTCATCTTCGAAAAGCCATCGAACCGGACGCGTCACTCGATGGAGATCGCCGTCGTGCAACTGGGCGGCCACCCCGTCTACACGCGGGGCGAAGAGGTGGGGATCGACGTCCGCGAAACCGCAGAGGACATCGCCGCGGTGATGGCCGGCTATCACGGTTTGTTGGCTGCGCGGGTGTTCAAGCACGACGTCGTCGTTCGCATGGCCAAGGTGTCGCCCGTGCCCGTGGTCAACATGCTCAGCGATCATTCGCATCCGCTGCAGGCCCTGGCCGACGCACTGACGATGGAGCAGACGATCGGCAACCTCACGGGTCGCAGCGTCGCCTGGTCGGGTGACTGGAACAACGTTGCGCGTTCGCTTGCCGAAATCTGCGTCTTGCTCGGTGCTCGGTTCAGCGTTGCGACTCCCGCCGGCTACGCGCCCGTGGCATCCGAGGTGGCGCGAATCAACTCACTCGGTTCGGGCGAATTCGTCGCGGGCACCGACCCCGAAGCGGCCGTCGCTGGAGCGGATGCGGTGCACACCGACGTATGGGTGTCGATGGGGCAGGAAGCAGAAACGGCTGCGAAGGAAAAGGCGTTCGCCGACTACAAAGTGACGTCGGGACTCATGGCCAAAGCCGCACCGGGTGCGCAGTTCTTTCATTGTCTTCCTGCGCACCGCGGGTACGAAGTCGAATCCGAGGTCATCGACGGGCCGTCGAGTCGTGTCGTTCCGCAGGCCCACAACCGTCTCCACAGCGCACGCGGTGCGTTGGCCTTCCTCATGGGAGTGAAGTGATGAGTACGAAAGCACAGCGCCAACAAGCGTTGATTCGCATCATCGAAAATGCAGAAGTCTCCAGTCAGACGCAACTGCAGAAGCTGCTGGCCAAAGAAGGCATCAAGGCCACGCAGGTCACCGTGTCGCGTGACCTCGAAGAAGTGGGCGCAATAAAGGTGCGATCGTCGTCGGGCGACACCGTGTACGCCATCGCCACTTTCGAACCCGCGCGGCGCGCCACGAGCGACCAGTTGCGTCGTGTCATGTCCGAATGGGTCGCCGAGGTGTCGCACAGCGGACAGATGGTCGTGCTGCGCACACCACCCGGTTGCGCGCACGTCGTTGCGTCGGCCCTCGACCGTGCAGCGCCGAACGGTCTGCTCGGCACGGTTGCGGGTGACGACACGATCATCTGCGTGGCAACCGAAAACGTCGGTGGCAAGAAGCTCGCGAACGAACTTCGCTCGCTCGCCGGTCTGAAAGCAGGGAAGTGATGACCGACAATTCCGGACACCTCTGGCACGGCCGATTCTCCGGCGGTCCCGCCGACGAGCTGATGGCCTTCACGGCGAGTCTCGCCTTCGATCGTCACCTTTGGCACGACGACATCACGGGATCGCGGGCACATGTGAACGGCCTCGAACGCGCAGGGCTTCTCACGGCCGACGAGGCCGAAGCAGTGCGCCGCGCGCTCGATGTCGTCCACGGCGAGTTTGCCGCGGGCTCGTTCGACTTCGTCGATTCCGACGAGGACATTCACACCGCGATCGAGCGTCGTGTCACCGAGATTGCGGGCGATGCCGGCGCGAAGTTGCACACCTCGCGCAGCCGTAACGACCAGGTCGCCACTGCACTTCGTCTGTGGACCCGCCGCAACCTCCTCGAGGTGTCGGATCGAGTCCTCGTGCTCGTCGACACCCTCGTCGCCTCGGCCGACGCCGCAGGCTGGGGCGACGGCGGCATCTACCTGCCCGGCTACACGCACCTTCAGCGGGCTCAGCCCGTACAACTGGCGCACCATCTGGCCGCGCACGCCTGGTCGTTGCTGCGTGATGCCGACCGCATCCACGCCACCATCGAACGCATGAACGTCTCGCCCCTCGGCGCGGGCGCACTGGCGGGCACGTCGCTGTCCATCGATCCGGCGCCGACCGCCAAAGAGATGGGATTCCGTACTGCGTTCGCCAATTCGCTCGACGCGGTGTCCGACCGCGACTTCGTGGCCGAGGCGTTGTTCGACATCGCGCTGCTCGGCGTTCACCTCTCGCGGATCGGCGAGGAATGGGTGCTGTGGACCACCGAAGAGTTCGGCTTTGCCCGTCTCGACGATGCGTATTCGACGGGCTCGTCGATGCTGCCGCAGAAAAAGAACGCCGACATCGCAGAACTCGCGCGTGGCAAGTCGGGTCGGCTCATCGGCAACCTCACGAGTTTGCTCGCAACGCTCAAGGGTTTGCCGCTGGCGTACAACCGTGATCTGCAAGAGGACAAAGAGCCGCTGTTCGATTCGGTCAATCAGGTCATTCTCGCGCTCGGTGCGTTGTCGGGGATGATCGCCACGGCGCAGTTCAACCGGTCACGCATGCAGGCGGCCGCCGACGATCAACTCGCGTCGGCCACGGACCTCGCCGAGTGGTTGGTGCGCAAGGGTGTCCCGTTCCGCAAGGCGCATGCCCTCGTTGGCGCCCTCGTGCAGCAGTGCATCGCCACCGGCACGGCTCTTGCGGATCTGGCCGCGGCCAGTTCCGACTTCGGGCCCGAAGCGGCGGCACTCGTCGCACCGGGTGTCGGCGTTTCGATGCGCACGTCACCCGGGGGCGCGGGTCCGGTCCCCGCCCTTGCACAACGTCAGCAATTGGTGTCGGCGGTCGCCGTGGCACGTCGTGAACAGGAGGACCTGCGTGCTCTATGAACACCGTCTGCGCATTCGCTACGCCGAGTGCGACATGCAGCAAGTCGTCTTCAACGCTCACTATCTGGCGTACTGCGACGACGCCGTCGATTGTTGGATGCGGAGCGCACTGGGCGGCGATCTTCACTTTGTCGGCTTTGATTGCATGGTGAAGCGAGCCGAACTCACCTGGGTGAAAGGTGCGACCTTCGGCAACGACATGGTGATCCGACTTGGCGTCACGAAGTTCGGAGTCACCAGTTTCGAGGTTCTCGCCGAGGGCTTCATCAACGGCGAAGAGAAGAGCTTCGAGGCGAACCTGTTGTACGTCAGCACGGTCCCCGGTGAGGCCAAGGCCACCCCGGTTCCATCATCGGTACGGGAGAAGTTCGCGGCCTATTCGCGCTGAGCCTGACGCACCAGTTTCATCAAGTCGACCAAGTCCTGTGGCCGGCCGAGCGCCCACTTGTTCGCGACGAGATCGCTTTTCCCGATGACGGGAAACTCGACGCCATCCAACGTCGCGATGATGCGTCGCTCCCACGCATCCTCGAACTCAACCCCGCTGATTGACGTCATCAGGTCGATGCGATCGGGCGAGTAACCCAGCTGCACCGTGAGGTCGGGTCGCATGAAATCAGCCTGCTGGATTTCGAGCGACGAGAAACCAAATTCGTCGAGCGCCTTCTTCAGGGCGCGGGCGTTGTCTTGGTCCATCCAGACCCAGACATCGAAGTCGTCGGTCGCGCGAGGAAGGCCGTGCGCAGCCAGCGCGAATCCGCCGACGATCAGATATCTGACGTCATTGGCGGTAAGTAACTCGAGAAACTCTTTGAAGTCCTCTTCCAGGTCCATCCGGCCTCCCAAAAATCCGCCGACGCAAGTAGGTCACGTCAGCCATTCGTGATGAGGGCGATTGGTCTCGCCAAAAGCGGAGGAGGCTGTCCTCGGATTCCTGGAACGTGACGACTTGAGCGACGCGCGCGATGCGTCCACGTGGTGGTCGATCGGCGGTCGGTTCCTGGATGGTCACGTGACCAGTCTAGGAAACGGGTGTATTCACAGTCGGCGAGTGCCGTGCTCAGATTCGGCGTGTGCCGATGCCGTGGTAGCTGCTGGTGGCGAGGGCGTGGTCGTCTTCGACGATGCGTCCGTCGCGCCACACCGTGATCTTCAGATCGGGTGCGGCGCCGGCGGGCTCCATGCGCAGCCAAGCGAGTGGACTGCGGCGGCGTTCACCGTTGCGGCGCAACGCCGCGCGGAAGCGGTCCTTGGTGTCCTGGCTGAAGTACTGCCAAACGATCGAGTGAAAGATGACGGTCGGTTCGTCTGCGAGCTCGCCGAGTTGCCCGTCGATCCAATCTGCGGCGTCGGCCTTGGTGGGTGGGTTGTAGAGGGGACTGGTGGAAGCGATGTCGAGTGCGGCGTGCAGTCGATCAAAACGTTGTTGTTGGTCGGGCCACACAAAGGAGAGAAGCGTGAGGCGCCGTTCGGGGTCGCGAATGTCGAGGGGTGCGATGTCGCACCCGGCGCGTGAGGCGACGCGTGGACAGCGAGAAATGTCGACGGCCGGTTTCCCCCACGCATCTGCCTCGAAGCGAACCCGCGAGTCGGAGGGGCCGTAGTTGCCCTCTGCATTGTCGAAAAAGAACCGGTCGAAAAGCAGATTCAGTCCACTCGACGATCCGACTTCGCGAAAGTGGAAGGAATCGACGTCGTGGGCTCTGCCGAAGTGGGCGAGACCGGTGACGAGCATCGTCGTGCGACCGACTTCGTTCGTTTGCACCGTGCGATTCAGTCCGTCGACGATCGCGTCGCGGTTCGACGCCAGCGTTGCGAGAAAGTCCTCGACGAGTGTGGGTCCGGGAGACCCACCGACGCTGGGGTAGTGGCGCGCGAGGTTCGGCGCGCGACCCGCGAGTACTTCGCGATGTGCGGCCCCGAGAATGCGCAGCGCAACCGCGTCGCGGCTGGGTCGCAGGTCAAGGTCCTTGGTGAGGTCGTGGACGATGCCGCCGTGCGCGAGATTGCCGGCAAGGGCCTCGAGAATGGTGACGTTGATCTGCGAGCCGAGATCGGCCGAGGCGAGGGCCTGGACGAGCATCGCGTCGTGCAGATTGAGTTCAGGCTGTGCCATTGGCGTCCCTCCGATGCGCAACGTAGTGCAAATGATCGGCCACACGAGCGGTTCGTCGTGCCAACATTGAGGGGTGAACGTCCTCCCCGAACTGTCCGAACGTGGTCTCATCCACGACACGACCGCAGCCGACCAGCTCGGCGCGCGCCTCGCGGATCACTCGGTGGGTGTGTATGTGGGATTCGATCCCACGGCTGATTCTCTGCATGTCGGCCACCTGCTCGGTCAGTTGATGCTTCGTCGCATGCAGTTGGCTGGTCATCGTCCCTTTCCGCTGGCAGGCGGTGCAACGGGAATGGTGGGCGATCCGTCGGGTCGCAGTGAAGAACGCAACCTTCTCGATGCCGAGACGTTGGTTCACAACGTGTCGCGCATCGAGGCGCAGTTGCAACGACTGCTCGACTTCTCCCCGGGCAAGTTCCAGGCGAAGTTGGTGAACAACGCCGATTGGACCGCGGGCATCTCCGCCCTCGAATTCCTTCGCGACGTCGGCAAGCACATCACGATCAACCAGATGCTCGCGAAGGACTCGGTCAAGTCGCGACTCAATTCCGAGAACGGTC
>JBBANY010000056.1:0-15631 GCA_040401695.1 Ilumatobacteraceae bacterium | reverse complement strand
ACGTCGCGCAGGCGGTGAAGGACGCGGTCCCCGAGATCCACGTGCACGGCTTCACCGCGCTCGAGGTCACCGAAGGAGCGCGCCGACTCGACGAATCACTGCATTCGTACCTCACCCGACTGAAGGCTGCGGGCCTCGCATCGCTGCCGGGAACCGCTGCCGAAATCCTCGACGACAAGGTGCGCGCGATTCTGTGCCCCGACAAGATCAACACCGAAGAGTGGCTCGAGTGTCACCGCGTGGCGCACTCCGTCGGCCTTCGCTCAAACATCACGATCATGTTCGGCAGCATCGAAGGAATCGACTCGTGGGCACGCCACATGGTCGTCACGCGCGACTTGCAGCGCGAGACCGGCGGGTTCACCGAGTTCGTCGGTCTTCCGTTCGTGCACATGGCGTCACCGATCTACCTCCAGCGCCAGGCGCGACGGGGGCCCACGTTCCGCGAGACCGTCCTCATGCATGCAATCGCGCGCATCGCGTACCACGGACTGATCGACAACATCCAGGTCTCCTGGGTGAAGATCGGTGTGGACGGCGCGCGTCAGTTGCTGCAGGCAGGTTGCAACGACCTGGGCGGAACCCTGATGGACGAGAACATCTCTCGCGCAGCGGGCGCGGCCCACGGCCAGAAGATGAGCGAAGACTCGTTCGGTGCGGTCGTCTCACCGCTCGGTCGCAAACTCGAGCAGCGCACCACGCTCTACGGACGCACGTCGGGCGGCAAGGAACTCACAAGTTCCCTCGCGTGATCGATGTCAAGCTTGACCTGAGCGATCAGCGCGTCGGGACCATTGAACTTGCGTTCCGAACGCAGGAAATGGGTGAACTGAACTCGCGCAGCCTCGCCGTACAGATTCACTGACGCATCGATCAGGTGGGCCTCGAGCAGCGACGAGTCGCTGTGCTCGTAGAACGTGGGGCGACGACCGAGGTTCACGGCACAGGCCCAGCGCGAGCCGTCGGGCCTGATGTAGACGCCCGCATACACGCCGTCTGCCGGAAGACAGATGAACCCGGGTACCTGAACGTTGGCGGTTGCGAAACCGATCGTGCGACCGCGGTGGTCTCCGTCGACGACGGGTCCACGCGCCTCGAACCAGCGTCCGAGCATGCGTGATGCGACAGCGACATCGCCGCCTTTCAGCGCGCGACGGATCGCAGTCGAACTGACGGGTTCATCGACCCCATCGTCACGCTGCAACAGTTCCAGCGGACCAACGGTGAAGTCGTTCTTCGCACCGTGCTCACGCAGCATCGTGACATCGCCCGCACGGTTTCTGCCGAAGTGGAAGTCCTCGCCAACCGCTACGTGGCTGACCGCCAGACAGTCGACGAGAACGCGCTGCACGAACTCGTGGGGCTCTTCGGATGCCTGTTCCCTGTCGAAGGGAACGACGACGACCGCGTCGACGCCGGTCGCCTCGAGAAGTTCGAGTTTCTGGTCGAGGTCGGTGAGGAGCAACGGCGCGGACTCGGGTCGAACGACCGACGCGGGGTGCCGGTCGAACGTGACGACCACACTCACCGCGCCGTCGGCGGCGGCCTTCGCGCGCACGGCCGAGATCACCGACTGATGGCCGAGGTGCACTCCGTCGTATGCACCGATCGTGACGACGGCGCGGCGTCCGGGCCACGGTGATCTCGAGAGGTCACGAACGACGAGCATCGCCGAAACGCTATCCCCCTGCGGCCAACACGACAGAAGGCTTCACCAAACTCACGCCGTCTTCGGCAACCCTGCCGCTCGCTTCGTAAACGGCGAGCAGCGCACCATCGGCGCCGTGCACGCGCCACGGACCATCGCCGACGAACCCGGGAACAACGGCGAGCATCGAGCCGTTGGCGATCCTTGCTGCCGTTGCGTCGTCGACGTCGACCCGAGCAAGGTGGGCGACCATCTCGTCTTCGCCCAGCAGGACCGGCGCATCGAGAGCACAGCACATCGACTCGGTGAACCGACCCACACGGTGACGTCGCAGATTGCGGATGTGGGCCGCACCGCCGAGCAAACGACCGAGGTCGTCGCCGAGGCTTCGCACGTAGGTACCCGAGGAACACGTGACGTGCATCACCCACACGCCGGCGTCAGCCGTTGGCTCGATTTCAAAGCGGTCGATGCGCACGGGCCGCGCCTTGCGCTCGATCTCCACTCCCTCACGCGCGTATTCGTGCAAACGCTTGCCGTCGACCTTCAACGCCGACACCATCGGCGGCACTTGCTCGATGTCACCCAACAGGTGCTCGCGAATCACGCGGCGACCGTCTTCGACCGACGCCGCCGACATGTCGAACGACTCCAGCACTTCACCCGAATCGTCAAGGGTCGATGTTCTCGACCCAAGCACCACCTCGCATGAATAGTCCTTGTCGGCACCGGTGACCCACTGCATCAGTCGCGTGGCGCGACCGACCCCAACCACCAAGACACCCGTCGCGTCCGGATCGAGGGTTCCTGCATGGCCGATGCGCCGCTCGCCCAATGCCTTTCGTAACTTGCCGACAACGTCGTGACTGGTCATTCCCGCCGGTTTGTCGATGACCACCGTGCCGTGCACGACCGGAGGCCTTCTCTTGGCCATCAGTTCTCGTCGCGGGTCATGCGGTCGCGACGCTCGCGATCGGCGCGCAGAACCTCGTCGATGCGCTCGGCCGCACGGATCACTTCGTCGGGCCGAAATTCGAGGACCGGTGTCTTCTTGGCGCGAACCTGCTTGCCGATCGACGACTGGATGCGGCGGCGGTGCTCTTCGAGCACCTCGAGGATTGCCTCGTCGCCGGCCTCGCCCGCCAAGGAATCGAAAAAGACCACCCCGCGGTTCAGTTCTGCGTCGACGTCGACCGATGTGACGGTGACGAATTCGAGGCGTTCGTCGTCGATGCGTGTGAGCTCGTCGGCGATGACCTCGCGGAGGATCTCGTTCAGGCGCGCCTCACGCGGATAGCGGTGCGCGGAGGCACTGGTGGAGCGCTTCCTCGGCCGCGACATGGGCGTCACGCTACCGTCGCTTGCCCGTACGATTGGGCGCCATGGCTGCCAACACCCCCCGGTACAGGTACAACGCCGCCTTCGCCGACACGATCGAAGTCAAGTGGCAGGACCATTGGGAAGCGAACGGCACATTCGAGGCGCCGAACCCGGCCGGACCTCTTGCCGAACCCGAAAAGGTCGCGGGTCGCCCCAAGTTGTTCGTGCTGGACATGTTTCCGTATCCATCGGGCGCCGGACTGCACGTCGGCCACCCACTCGGGTACATCGGCACCGACGTCTTCGCGCGCTACAAGCGCATGACCGGTTACAACGTTCTCCACTCTCTCGGCTACGACAGCTTCGGCCTTCCGGCCGAACAGCACGCCATCGCGACGGGCATCCATCCACGGGTGAACACCGACGCAAACATTGCGAACATGCGTCGCCAGCTGCGTCGCCTCGGCCTCGGCCACGACGCCCGTCGCAGCATCAGCACCACCGACGAGGCCTACTACCGGTGGACCCAGTGGATCTTCCTGCAGATCTTCGGCTCGTGGTACGACGACGAGAAGAAAAAGGCGCGACCGATCATCGAGCTCGAGGCCGAGTTCGCATCGGGGACCCGCGCCACTCCCGACGGCCGCGCATGGAGTTCGCTCACCCGCAACGAGCAGCGCAAGCTCGTCGATTCGCACCGCCTCGTGTATCTCACCGAAGCACCGGTGAACTGGTGCCCGGGTCTCGGCACGATTCTCGCCAACGAGGAAGTGACCGCCGAGGGACGCAGCGACATCGGCAACTTCCCCGTGTTCAAACGCAACATGCGTCAGTGGATGATGCGCATCACCTCTTATGCCGATCGGCTCATCGACGACCTCGACCGACTCGACTGGCCCGAACCCATCAAGTTGATGCAGCGCAACTGGATCGGCCGCAGCGAAGGCGCCCGTGTTCGCTTCGCCTCGCACGCCGGCGAGATCGAGGTCTTCACCACGCGCCCCGACACCCTGTTCGGGGCGACGTTCATGGTGCTGTCACCCGAGCACCCGCTCGTCACTGCACTCACGACCGATGCCCAGCGTTCCTCCGTCGAGGCGTACCGTGCCACCGCCGCGGCGAAGAAAGACGACGAGCGCGCCGACGACGCGCGCGAGAAGACGGGCGTCTTCACCGGCTCTCACGCCACCAATCCGGTCACGGGCGAACAGATTCCGGTCTGGGTCGCCGACTACGTGTTGATGGGTTACGGAACCGGGGCGATCATGGCCGTTCCTTCGGGCGACGAGCGCGACTTCGCTTTCGCACGGAAGTACTCGCTTCCCATTATCGCGACGCAACGTCCCCCACAAGAGTGGTTCGACGCACACGGCATCGCACCGTCCCTTGACTGTGCGACATGGCCCGACGCGTACATCGGTGATGGTCCGTACGTGAATTCGAAGAACGCGTCCATCTCGCTCGAGTCGCACGACACCGTGTCCGCCGCGAAGTCGGCGATGACTGCATGGCTCGAGTCGCAGGGCAAGGGCACGGCCGCAATCACCTACAAACTGCGCGACTGGCTGTTCGCCCGGCAGCGCTACTGGGGCGAACCCTTCCCCATCGTGTTCGACGACGACGGCAACCCCCACGCGGTGCCCGACAACCAGCTGCCCGTTCTTCTTCCCGAACTTGCCGACTTCAAGCCACAGGGCCTCGACCCGAACGATGCGACAAGTGAACCGATCCCGCCACTTGCACGAACGAAAGAGTGGATGACGGTCCAGCTCGATCTGGGCGACGGCACGAAGACATACCGCCGCGAAGTCAACGTCATGCCGCAGTGGGCGGGTTCATGCTGGTACGAACTGCGCTATCTCGACCCCACCAACACGAACGCTTTCGTCGACAAGGAAGTCGAGCGCTACTGGATGGGCCCGAAGGCGCCGGGCCACACCGGCGGAGTCGATCTCTACGTGGGTGGAGTCGAACACGCCGTGCTGCACCTTCTCTATTCGCGCTTCTGGCACAAGGTTCTCTTCGATCTCGGTCACGTGTCGTCCGAAGAGCCGTTCCACCGTCTCTTCAATCAGGGTTACATCCAGGCATACGCGTACCGCGACATGCGGGGCCAGCCCGTTCCGGCGAACGAGGTCGAAGAGCGCGACGGCAAGTACTTCTTCGAAGGTGAAGAGGTCTCCCGCGAGTACGGGAAGATGGGCAAGAGCCTGAAGAACATCGTCACGCCCGACGACATGTACGGCGAATACGGCGCCGACACGTTCCGCCTCTACGAAATGTCGATGGGCCCGCTCGAAGCCAGCCGGCCCTGGAACACCCGTGACGTCGTCGGCATGCAGCGATTCCTCCAGCGCGTCTGGCGGAACATCGTCGACGAGGACTCGGGCGAGACCCGCGTCTCCGACGGGCCCGCCTCGGACGACATCCGTCGCGCCTTGCACAAGTGCATCGACGGCGTCGGCTCCGACATGGACGGGCTGCGCTTCAACACCGCGATTGCCAAGCTCATCGAGTTGAACAATGCCCTCACTCCGTTCGTCACCGAACGAGGAACGTGCCCCCGCGAGGTCGCCGAGCCGTTGGCGATCATGCTGTCGCCGCTCTGTCCGCACATCGCCGAAGAAATCTGGAACCGTCTCGGACATACGACGACGATCACCTACGAACGCTTCCCCGCCGCCGACCCCTCGCTGCTCGCCAGCGACACAATCGAGATTCCGGTGCAGATCAACGGCAAGGTCAAGCACCGCATCAACGTCGCAGTCGGGGCGGATCAGACCGCGACGAAAGCCGTCGCGATGGCCGACCCGAAGGTGATCGAACTACTCGCCGGAGCAACACCCAAGAAGGAAGTCATCGTCCCCGGACGACTCGTCAACTTCGTGCTCTAGAAACCGAGTCATTTCCTGGAACCGGAGCGTCGGACGCCTGACCAAACCTTCGTTCAATCGAGTGGTACGTTGCCGTATGCGCAAATCTCTGGGACTCGTTCTCATCGGCTCACTCATCGCGATCACGGCCTGCGGAGGGCGCGAGCAGTCCGCCGAACCACGCACCAAGAATGCGGCCCTCGCGGGCATTGGTGAACTTCTCAGGAACACTTCATTTGGGGCGAATCAACCCGGGTGGTTGACCTCATCGGGGACGATCCTCGGACGAGGGTGTCATGACAGGACCGGCCAGGATCGCCTAGAGCCGTCTTTGTCCTTCTCGCCCGGAAGCGTGACATTCGGCAGACGCCCAAGCAAGATTTCACAGAACATCGTCATCGCCAGCCCCTCGGACCTCACGTTCACGGTCTCGCACACCGACACGACACGGATTGGAGTCGGGTCGCTCCTGGTGCTTCTGCAATCGGCATCCGAGGTGAAGACGACGACTCACCGTCTCACTGGAGACGACCTTGCACCGAAAGATCCCTCGTTGGCGGTTCTGTCAGTGACGACAAAGACTCCAAACGAGATGGTGACGGTAGCCATCAGCGGATTTGGGGGTTCCTTCGGGGTCGGGTGCTTGGGACCCAACTTCAAGAACCCGTCTCTCACTGCCAAACCGGCTGTTCCCCCGACGACAACAACCTCCACTTCCACCACACTTCCACCAACGACGACACTTCCGCCCGCACCACCGTGCTCGGCCGACGGACGTTGCGCTGTCGGCAATCGGGGCCCCGGAACCGGCCTCGTGTATTTCGTCGACCCCAACCAGCCGGCCTTCTACAACCGTTACTTCGAAGTGGCGCCGCCCGGCTGGAACAGGGGCTCGGCGAACGACCCCATGTTGACGTTCAACGACGCTTTGAAGGCCGTCGAAGCAGGAATCACCACACGCACCGGATCCGTGATTCCTGCTCGGTTCTACAGCACGTCGGAGCTCGACTGGCGTGTCCCGACCAAGGATGAACTTCAGGCCGTCTATAACAGCAAGGTTGATCCCTCGCTGAAGGGCGAGTACCTGACGATCACCCCCGGAAGTTTGAAGGATCCGATTTACCAGTACCTCAACTTCGATACAGGCCAGTGGCGCAACGCACCGAGCACCGAAACTGCAAAAGTTCGCCCGGTGCGCCGCGGCCCATCGCCCTGCGCACTCGGAGGCCCCTGCAAGATCGGTGATACCGGACCCATGGGAGGCAAGGTCTTCTACGCCACGACAAAGTTGACTCCGATCGCAACAGGCAAGCAGCCGTGCATGACCGACTGGAATCCCTGCCTGTACATGGAACTCGCTCCGGCCGGCTGGTCAGGGTCGGCAACCGATCCGGTGAAGCAGTGGGCAAACCCAAAGGGCTGCTGCGTACAGATCGCCGGCGGCGCTGCGGCCGGAACGGGGATCGGTGCCGGCGCAAAGAACACCGATGCGATCATGCTGCAACAGCAGAGCTATGACTCCGCCGCAAAGGCGGCATTCACAGGCAACGGGAACGTCTCCGACTACGGCAAGTGGTACTTGCCGTCGAACGAGGAAGCACGTCTGGTCTGCCTGAGCAAAGACAAAGTCGGTGCGCCTTTGTCAGGTCTCTATTGGACTTCGACCGAGAACTATCAGAATGCCGCCTTCACCGTCGACTTCTCCGACTCTGCCGTTCAGAAATGCGATATCAGCGGCATGTCCTATAAAGACGGCCTTGGTCAGCACTCCGGTCGTGCCGTGCGCCCCGTGCGGGCGTTCGCACCGGCGTGCGTTCCCTTCGTCTTTCCGACGCCGAACTCGGCCGACATCGTCGATCGACTGGTGACCGACCCCTGCCTGAGAATCGACTGACAGGTTTTTCCGGCCGAAGTGGCCGAGGTTCGAGGACTTTCAGAGAATGCGGTACACGTCGTAGTCGACGCTGCCCGCTCCGGGCGCACCAACGGCAACGGCCTGCAGGCCGTTCAGCCACGTGTATCGCTCGTCGCCTGCCTCGAACAACGGTGCAGTGACGATGCGCGGGCTGCCGTCGGCACCCGGCGACATGATGCCCAAGTAGTGGGCGTGAATCGATGCCCCGTCATCGGTGGTGATGAGCGCACGCACGTCGAGCTGTGCGGTGCCGTCGGCCCGCAAGGTCAACCAGTCGGCGCCGAGGTGCGCAACGGTTCCGTTCACCTTCGGTCCTTTCACCGAGCCACCGGTGATTCCGACGACCACACGCGTACCCGCCGGGCCGTTGGGGATGATCACGGGGTCCGCCAACGTGGCGTGCATGTGAAACAGGAATTCGACGTTCAGGGATGTGATCTCGCTCATTCCGCGAGACTACGCCTCGGCGATACCCGCAAGGACAGCGGCCCTGCGAGGCTCCAGATATCACCCTTTGCGGGAGCTCTCGCACGGGAGATTGCTGGTCCCGGTCGAGTCATCGAGCTGCTGCACCTTGTCGTTGATGTCGTCGAAGGCACTCACTGAGATCTCGTAGCCGTCCCATTCGTCCTGGTTCGCTGATGAATCGCTGAACGACGAGGTCGGCTCGCCCATGATCGCACGCACTTCATCTCGACTCATCCCGATCGCAAGCGAACAGAACTTTGCGGGCCAACTGGCAACGACTTCTTTCGGAACGTCGGGCTGGCCGAACTCGTTCAACGGGTAGGTCTCGACAACTTCAGTAACTGGCTGGGACTCCGTATCCTGCGTAGTCTCTCTACCCGACGAGGAATCCGAGCCGCACGACACCAGCAGCATTACAAAAAGTCCGAGCACGACGAAGGTTCTCTTTTTCATGCAGTTGACCCTACGCGACGGATGCCGCCGGAAAGCCTCCCTCAACTCGCGGGAGCGATGCGAGACCCGAAAACCCGAGAGACGCTGGGCGGACTCCAGACTTTCTTGTGGAGCTAAGGGGAATCGAACCCCTGGCCTCTTCCATGCCATGGAAGCGCTCTACCAACTGAGCTATAGCCCCGTATGAGGTGACGAGACTCTAGCGCAGCGACCCACGATTCCCCACGGCGAGTCAGACCGCCGGAGACTTCCAGTCGACCTTGGGGACGTCCTTGTAGAGGCGTTCGATCTCGTAGTAGCGGCGCGTCTCTTCGGCAAAAACGTGAACGACGACGTCGCCGTAGTCGACGAGCACCCACAGTTGCTCGCTCATGCCTTCCGTGCGCAGCGGTGATCGACCGTGGGTCTCACGGATACGGGCGGTCACTTCGTCGGCAACAGTCGCCACGAGACGGCGGTTGCTTGCGCTTGCGAGGACGAAGTACTCGGTGATCGACAACACGTCTCCGACGGCAATGACGAGAACGTCGTCAGCCTTCTTGTCGTCGGCGATTCGGGCAATCTCGACTGCGAGGTCGCGGGAGTCGATGTCGATCACTGTTCACCTGCTGTCGTGGTGGTGGAAGCGGAAATCAGCGCGTCGGAGGGATTGGCGCGAACGAAGTTCTCGAAGTCGACACCAAGGGTCAAACGCAGGTCGACACCCTCCACCGGAACCTTCTGGCGACGTATTTCCATGGCGCCGAGCACCGATGCGTAGCCGGCGACTTCCGACTCGAGGGCGACGTCCGCGATGGCGGCAATGGTGGCCTGCTGGGGTGGATCGGCGACCTCACGAATGAGGACGATGTTGACCCCGAGCGACATGAAACGCACGACCGCCTCGCGTGTGATCGCTGCGTCGTTGAATGGGCTGTCGATCTGCACGTTGATCGATGCAAGAAGCGAGGACACCGACGACGGCACGACGCTGGCGGTGACGAGAATGATCTCGGCGCGGTCGAGTGCATACCAATCGAGACCGTTCGGGTTTGCGTCGCCTTGCTCGACGGCCGTGCCGGCGAACTGCCACACCTGCACCTGACCCGCGAGAAGGCGGTCGATGAACCCCTTCATGTCGATCGTCGGCGCACTCAAGGCAGTCGACGTCGTGTCGCCCGCGATGACGCCCGTCGACGTCGTCGTCAGGTCGATCTGTGGATTGCGTTGGCTGGCCCCCACCCCCACCCACAACGACTTGAGCAGCGGAAGACGGTCGGCTTCGGCGGCGTTCGGTTCGATCGCCGCGAGAGCTTTGGCAACCTGCTCGGCAGTGATCGACTGGCGACCCGCCGGCAAGACGTCGGTGACGACTCCCCCGAGGACGCCTTTCACCGGGCGGTCGAACTCGACGGTGACGTTGGTGATCGACGCCAGCAAAGGTGCCAAATCACCCGCGGTGACCGCGGCGCTCGTCGCGAACGTGACGTTCAACAAACCCTCGACGTCGCCGGTGAGCGCGGCGATTCCACCCGCCAGGTACGAGTCGTAGAGACGCCGCGGCGTTTCCCCCTCGCCGACGATCGCTGCGGCGTTGACGGGAATCGACACGACGGTTCCGCCGATGCCGCCCGGGGCGAGTGCGACCATCTGCAGAGAAGCGAGCAAACCGCCCGCGTCGACAACGGCGAGCAGCGCAGCAGGGGTGGAAGGAATGCGCACGACGTCGGATGCGTCGACGCTGTCGCCATCTGTGGAGTTGAGAAGGGAGTTCGCTGAGAGCACGAGACCCGACGGCAACATCAGTGCGCCGACGAGACCGCACACGAGCGCCCATGTCGTACGGCGCCGGCGACGCGACTCAATTGCCGTCACAGTTGCGCACCGACACGCAGGCCGTAGAGCCCGCGCTTTCGGATGATGGCAACGACCGGCTCTGAAACGAGATAGTCGAGCGGCCTGCCATCGGTGACGCGACAACGCAGGTCGGTACTCGATACTTCGAGACGCGGCACTTCGACGCGTCGCCAGTCGAACTTGCTCGGCAGGTCGACCGGCACGCCGGGTCGGTCGACGACGACGAGAGTCGACATGGATACGACTTCGTCGACGCGCTCCCATGTGAGGATGTTCGTTGCGGCATCGTCGCCCACGATGGTGAAGAAACGTGCACCGGGATACTTGACGCCGAGAGACTTCAACGTGTCGGCCGTGTAGCTGGGTCCACCTCGTTCGATCTCATCGGCCCCGGCTTCCAGACCATCGACGCCGGCCACGGCGGCCTGCACCATCGCCAGACGATCGGCGGCGGGCGACACGGTGCGCGCGCCGGTTTTCTGCCAGGGGTCGTTTGCGACCATCAGAATCACGAGGTCGAGCGACAGCGCATGACGGACGTTGATGGCAGTCACCAAATGCCCCAGATGCGGCGGGTCGAAGGTTCCGCCGAAGAGACCAATTCGCAAGGGCACGAGGTCGAAGTCTATGAGTGAAAACTTTCAGAAATACCGAGAAACCCTTGCGGTGCAAGGCTTGGCGGTTTTTTGTCCTGCACCCCTTAACAGCGTCGCATCCGTTTGCTATAGTGACCGATCCCTTACAAGGTGCGGATGCAAATTCCAACCTGACCCCCCAAAATCCCCCAGATCGACCTCTCAAAAACCACTTGGCTTCGCACGCTCTCGAACCAAGTACCCCCAACAGAGCGACCCCCACAACCCACCCCGGAACCCACCCACAAAGAACACGGATTGACACATGAACGACGCAATTGGTCTCTATCTCAATGACATCGGCAAGGTTGCCCTTCTCACCGCCGAAGATGAGCGCACGCTCTCGAAGGCCATCGAAAAGGGTCGCGAAGCCGCCGCACGTCTCGCCGCCGGCGAGCGCTCGACGCAGCTGCGCAAGGACATGAAGGCTGCCGCTGCCGCGAAAGATCGCTTCATCCGCGCCAACCTGCGCCTCGTGGTGTCGATCGCACGTCGCTATCCCCTTCCGCAGGGAATGGACCTCCTCGACCTCATCCAGGAAGGCAACCTTGGCCTCGAACATGCCGTTGACAAGTTCGACTGGCGCCGCGGCTTCAAGTTCTCGACGTACGCAACGTTCTGGATCCGCCAGGCCATCGGTCGTGCACTCGACCAGAAGGCATCGCTGATCCGTATCCCCGGTGACCGCTCGGCCAGCCTGCGCGCTGCCCTGCGTCAGTCGTCGGGCGATGGCGAGAACCTCGATGCCGGCAACGCCGAACTGCACCGCCTCACCACCCCGGTGTCACTCGACAAGACCGTGGGCGACGACGGCGACGCCACGCTGGGCGACCTCATGGACAACGGCCAGGGCACGCCCGAAGACGCAGTCATGGCGTTGGTCGATGGCGAACTGCTGAACGAACTCCTCGGCACGCTCGACGAGCGCGCCCGCTACGCGGTCGAGGCCCGTTTCGGCCTGCTCGACGGCGAGCGCAAGTCCTTCCGCGAGGTCGGCGAGGCCCTCGGCGTGACGGCGGAAGCCGCACGCCGCCTGGTCAGCCGCGCCGTAATTGGCCTGCGCGAGGACGCGGAGCGCATCTACGCTGCGTAGCCCATGGCACGCACTTGGTCTCCCGACTCCTGGCACGGCCTCGTCGCCGAGCAACAGCCGGCGTGGCCCGATGCCGGCGATCTCGACCGCGCCCTGAAACAAATCGGCTCGCTGCCGCCGCTGGTGTTCGCCGGCGAGGCACGCAGTCTGCAGTCCGCTCTCGGTCAGGTGGCAGCCGGCAACGCGTTCTTGCTGCAGGCAGGCGACTGTGCGGAGAGTTTCGAGGAGTTCTCGGCCAACAACATTCGTGAAAAATTGCGCGTCATCCTGCAGATGGCGGTCGTGCTGACGTACTCGCTCGGCGTTCCGGTGGTGAAGGTCGGTCGCATGGCGGGCCAATTCGCCAAGCCGCGCTCGCAGCCCTTCGAGCGAGTCGGTGACACCGACATTCCGTCGTTCCGTGGACACATCGTCAACGACCCCTCGCCCACCGATGCGGCGCGCCGGCCCGACCCCGAACGCCTCGTACAGGCGTATCACCAGTCGGCCAGCACACTGAATCTTCTCCGCGCCTTCACCAAGGGAGGCTTTGCGCACCTCAACCGTGTGCATGCATGGACACAAGAGTTCATCGAGAGCTCTCCCGAGGGCCAGCGCTACCAAGCACTCGCCACCGAGATCGAAAACGCACTCGCCTTCATGCGCGCTTGCGGCATCGACACCGAGAACAATCCGGCCCTGCACCAGGTCGATGTGTTCACGTCGCACGAAGCCCTCATTCTCGGCTACGAAGAGGCACTCACTCGCCGTGACTCGCTCACCGGTGACTGGTACGACTGCTCGGCGCACATGCTGTGGATCGGCGAGCGCACGCGCCAACTCGACGGAGCGCACATCGAGTTCCTGCGTGGTGTCGGCAACCCCATCGGCTGCAAGGTCGGCCCCGCCGCAACCCCCGAGTTCGTTCTCGAATTGTGCCAAGTGTTGAACCCCGCACGCATCCCGGGTCGCCTCACCTTGATTTCGCGCATGGGCGCCGACAACGTGGAAGACAAACTGCGCCCGCTTCTTCGCGCCGTGCACGATTCGGGCCACCCCGTCGTGTGGGCGTGCGACCCGATGCACGGCAACACCTTCACGTCGACGACGGGGCGCAAGACCCGCCACCTCGACCACGTCGTGGCCGAGATCGCCGGTTTCGTGCGCGCACACCGTGCCGAACACACATGGCCCGGCGGAATTCACGTCGAGCTGACAGGCGACGACGTCACCGAATGTCTCGGTGGATCACATGCACTGTCCGACGAAGACCTCGACGACCGTTACCAAACCGTGTGCGACCCACGCCTCAACGGTCGCCAAAGCATCGACCTTGCATTCCGTGTCGCCGAGCTCATTCGTTCTAACCTGAACTAATCGAAGCATTCGGCCAAATCTCTCGCTGGCCGGTCGAGTTCGCTGCGGTTGCGGTGATCGACCGGCACGGCACGGTGCACACCCACGGCGACACCAGCCGAACCGTGCGCATCGCGTCGGTGAGCAAACTCTTCACCGCATGGGCCACGATGATCGCGGTCGAAGAGGGCACGACCGCACTCGACGAACCGTTCGGCCAGGACGGCTGCACTGTGAGACACCTTCTCGCCCACGCCGGTGGCTATTCATTCGATGGCATCAACCCGATCACGTCCCCGGCGCGCAAGCGCATCTACTCGAACACGGGAATCGAGATGCTCGCCACGCTGGTTGGCGATTCAGCGGGACTCGACTTTGCCGATTACCTTCGCCAAGCCGTCTGTGAACCCCTCGGCCTGGGTAACACCACACTCGAAGGTTCCGCCGCCAAGGACGTCGTCAGCAACATCCACGACTGCGCACGCTTTGCCGCGGAGCTGCGGCGCCCCACGCTGCTGGCGCGCGAGACCGTACGCGAGATGACCACGGTGCAGTTCCCCACTCTCGAGGGCGTGGTCCCCGGCCTCGGACGATTCGATCCGTGCCCATGGGGTCTCGGGCCGGAGATTCGCGGCACGAAGGCACCCCACTGGACGGCTCCGTCGGGTTCAGCGGCGACGTGGGGACACTTCGGCGGCACCGGCACGTTTCTGTGGGTCGACCCCGTGGCAGACGTGGCCTGCGTGATGCTGTCGAACCGCGAGTTCACCGAATGGGGTATGGAGTTCTGGCCTTCGTTCAACGACGCCGTTCTCGCCGAAGCGGGACGTCGTGGCTGAGTCGCCGCCGACATCGGGCTCCACAACCGATCATGCGGGGGCAACGCTCAGCGTTCTGATGTTCGCATCGGGCGCGACCGCGGTGTCGAACAGCATCATCTTCGCGGCGCTGGGCGACCTGCAGGACACCTACGGATTCGCCGACTTCGGTCTCGGCCTGATTGCGGGCATCGGTTTCCTCGTCGGCCTCCTCACCCAGGTTTTCGTCGCCCCGCTCGCCGACTCGCACAAGCCGAAGACCCTGATGGTGACGGGCCTCGCCTTCGCCGCCGTTGGCTCGCTCGTCTTTGCGCTCGGTGACACGCTGTGGCAGTTCGTCATCGGCCGCGCAATCGTCGGCGTCTCCTTCGGCTGCACGCAGCCCGCTGCTCGCGCGATTGCCGCCAACCTCGACAAATCCCGCGCGGCCGAACGACTGGGCAAGCTCGCCGGTGTGGAAACTGCCGGCATCGTGGGCGGGCCCTTCATCGGCGGCATCATGCTCGATCCGTTCGGTCTGCGCTGGACGTTCATCGTGTTCGCGATCGTCGCAGTGGTGGCTTCGCTGACGCTCGCCGCAAAGTCGCTTCCAACACTTCCTTCGTCGGGCCAATCACGGCGCATCAGCCTGACGTTGCTGCGACACCCCGGCGTCCGCACGGTGGCCCTCACGACGATGAGTCTTTACCTGCCGATCGGCGTGTACGACGCGCTGTGGGACCGCTACCTCACCGACCGCGGTGCATCGAACTTCGTTGTCGGTCTGTCGTTTCTCATCTACGGAATTCCGTTCATCTTGCTCGCCCGGCTCGGCGGTCGATTGGCCGACAAGTGGGGCGCTCTTCGCACCGCGCTCTATGCGATCTTAATCCTCGCGCCGATCGTTGCGGGCTACGGTCTCGCCGCGACGCCCCTGGCAATCATCATCGTGTCGGTTGTCGAAGGCGTCGTGCAGGCAGCGACGATTCCCGCATCGCAGGCGAGCATGTCGCAGGTTGCCCCCGAAGGCCGCGCGGCAGCCGCCCAGGGCCTGTCGGGCGCTGCCAATCTCGTCGGTGCCGCCGCGACTGCATTCGTCAGTCCGTGGATCTACGGGGCGCACGGGCCCGTCTGGGCCTTCGGCGTCATCGCCGCGGCGATGTTGTCGTTCTCGCTCGTCGCCCAAACCATGGCGCGGCGATACAAGCTGATCTAGTTCAGTTGAGCCGTTCCACGGTCACAAGGCGAAGCGTCAGCT
>JBBANY010000055.1:0-15723 GCA_040401695.1 Ilumatobacteraceae bacterium | reverse complement strand
TGCGTCTGCCGCGGCGACGAACGCGTCGAGATTCGCAATCCCTGCAAACTTGGCGCGGCCGAAGTCGGCGCTGCACTCGAGGTGCGCGCGCCCCGCGACGCGCGGCGCACACTTCGCCTTCGCCGACTCCCACGCCCCACCGATGACCGCAGGGTTGAAATAACCGAAGTTCGCGGCGAGTGCTGCTCCGTCACAGTCACCCAACGCACCGCCACGACCGATGACATAGAACTCCATGCCGTTCAGGCCCAACTTCTCCCCGACGGCGCGCGTCTCGGCGGTGAAGTAGAAGCGGTAGCCGGTGTCACCGACGAGCGGGCATGCTTCGGACAGAAACTTGGCGAGGGACGAGTCGATGGTCATGTCGCGAGAATAGTTCGTCCGTTCGGCACCGCCGTCGGCCAGACTGGGGGCGTGTCCCCCACGAATCTGCTTGGTCTCGTCGCGTCCGTCCTTTCGATGCTCTTCATCTGGCCGCAGGTTTTTCGCGTGTACCGCAACGACACGGTCGAGGGCCTTGCTCCGCTTGGCGCCCTCCAGGGGATGTCGGGGTCGATCCTGTGGTCGATCTACGGACTCTCCCAGTCGGACATGCCTCTTTTCGGTTCGAATCTTCTCGTCGCAGTGGCAATTGCACTGTTGGCTGCTGCGATGGTCCGACACGACGTTGTGAAGCGCACGACCGTGTTCGGACTGGTCACCATCGTCATCGGTCTTGGCTTCGTCACGGGTGCGGTATCCACAACACTCCTCGGGATGCTCGCCTTCGCGGTTGGTGCACTGTCGGTGTTGCCGCAGACCTTCAAGGTTCTCCGCGATCCTGATCTGCAGGGTGTGTCGGTCTCGAGCAACGCTCTGCTCTTCGTGACGTCGTCGACCTGGATGTGTTACGGCCTCGCCATCGGCGACGCGCTCGTCACACTGCCGAATGTCCTCGTCATCCCCTGCTCGGCAATCATCGTCGCAAAGGCCCGCGCAGCGCAGCGTCGAGCAACACCGACCGCTGAACCCGAACATGTCGCCTGACGCAGACCTCGAACGCGAGTACTCACCCAGCTCCGTCTCGAAGCACCCCGCGCCCTGGTACATCGAGGAATACGCGCGACGCAGTTCGGCCGTTCTCGAGAGCCTGGGCGGACGCGTCACCCGCGAGTACTACGGGCCCGGACCCGACGAGTACGTCGTCGTCGCACGGCACGCACCCGGCTCGCCACTTCTGGTCTTCATTCATGGGGGCTACTGGAAGGCGCTCTCCGCCGATGAGTGCTCGATGTGGGCTGCCGATGCACTCGACCTCGGGTTCTCTTTCGCGAGCGTCAACTACACGCTCGCACCGACCGCGACGCTCGAGCGCATCGTCACGCAGTGCCGTGCGGCGTTCGATTGGCTCCTCCACACGTCGGGCCTCGACCCGGCGCGAGTCGTCGTGTCCGGCTCGTCGGCGGGTGGCCATCTCGCCACAATGGTCACCACCGCGAATCCGCAGCCCGTCAGGTGCGATGCCGCGATTCTGCTGAGTGGAGTCTTTGACCTGCGGCCGCTGGTCGCAACCTCGGTGAACGAACCGCTCGGTCTCACCGTGCCCGACGCGATGCGACTCAGCCCCGCACACCTTCGGGTGACCCCCGTGCGCTTCGTTCGAGCCTTCGTCGGCGAGGAAGAAACGGCTTCATTCAAGTCCCAGAGCGACGCGTACGTCGACAAACTCGTTGCCGCCGGCGTCGATGCCACCTCGCGAGTCGTCGCCGGTCGCGACCATTTCGATCTGATTTACGATCTCGTCACACCGGGGACGCAACTCGGAGACACCACTATCGGCCTCCTGCGGGCCTGACGGAGCCGGAACATGACGACACTCGACGACTACACGCGACGCGCGGCGGAACTCGACCTCGCGAATCCGCTTGCCGCCGCCCGCTCGCAGTTCGACCTGCCCGACAACGAGTCGTACTTCCTCGGCAACTCACTCGGCCCACTCACTCACGCCGCGCGGGCCGCCGTCGTTCACACGCTCGACGAGGAGTGGCGCAACGGCCTCGTGCGCACATGGCACGACGGAGACTGGCTCGAACTGGCGGGTTCCACCGGCGACCTCGTCGCAAGGGTCATCGGCGCGCCGGCGGGTTCGGTCGTTGCAGGCGACTCGACTTCGGTCGCGTTGTTCAAGGTTCTGTCGGCCGCCGTGACCATCAACAAGTCGCCGACACGACGGGTGATGTTGTGCGACTCACGAAACTTTCCAACCGACCGTTACGTCGCGCGCAGCGTCGCCGACCTTCACGGCCTCGAGTTCATCGAGCTCGAAGTCTCCGAAATGCCCCGGCGATTCGCCGACGACGTCGCCGTGATGACCGCCTCGATGATCGACTATCGCTCGGCCGACCTCCACGACGTGCGGGCCGTCACCGCCGCAGCCCACGATCACTGCATCTTCACCGTGTGGGACCTCGCACACGCCGCGGGCGCGGTGAAGTGCGACGTTCTCGACAACGACATCGACTTTGCGGTGGGTTGCGGCTACAAGTACCTGAACGGTGGCCCCGGCGCGCCCGCCTACATGTATGCCGCCCCGCGCATCATCGGCTCGGTCGCCCAACCGATACCGGGCTGGTTCGGCCACGCTGAACCCTTCGCTTTCGAGGACACGTTCCGACCGGCCCCCGGCATCGCCCGGTTCTCCAGTGGCACGACGCACGTGTTGTCGATGAAGGCGATGCACGCCGCTCTCGGCGTCATCAATCGGTACCCCATCGATGATCTGCGGACCACGTGCATACGACTCGGCGACTTCTTCGTCGAGGGATACGAGACATTTCTGTCGACAGGTGGCTTCGAGCTCGGGTCACAGCGCGAAGGAGCACGGCGGGGCGGCCACATCGCATTGCTGCACCCCGACGCCGAGCGGATGTCGAAGGAACTGATCGCGCGGAGCCTCATCGTCGACTTCCGGCCCCCCAACGTCATCCGCATCGCATTCAGCCCGCTCTTCCTGCGCTTCGCCGACGTCGCGCGGCTGGTCGGTGAACTCTCCCGCCTGAATTAGCCGCCTGCCGATGCCACTACTGTGGGCACATGGCAACGATCCTCGCTCACATCACCGTCAAGCCCGGCAAGGAACGCGAGTTCGAAGACCTCGCCGAACGTCTCGTCAAGGCAACCCACGACAACGAAACGCGCGTGATCCGCTACGAGTACTGGCGCGGTGCCGAGCCGAACACCTACTACGGCCTGCTCGCCTTCCAGGACTACAACGCCTTCCTCGAACACCAGACGTCCGACCACCACGAGACCGACGCGAAGAAGATGACCGGCATCTTCTCCGACTTCAAGCTCGAGTGGCTCGACCCGATCACGACGGCAAGCCCCCTTCCCGCAACGAACATGCAGCCCCTCATCGACGGCGCATCTGACCTGTGGAAGGCGTACCACGAGCGGATGCCCGCTCAGGTTGCCGCCTGGTGGTTGGGGTTGCGCAAATAATCGGCACACTTGTGCCGTGACCGTTTCGCAGATCTTCGACCCGACTCGCTGGACTCAGGTTCCCGGATTCGACTTCACCGACATCACCTACCACCGCAGCGTCGAACACGGCACCGTTCGCATCGCGTTCAACCGACCCGAGGTCCGAAACGCTTTCCGCCCCCACACGGTCGACGAACTGTTCACCGCCCTCGACCACGCACGCCAGACGAGCGACGTCGGTTGCGTGATCCTCACCGGCAACGGGCCGTCGCCGAAAGACGGCGGTTGGGCGTTCTGCAGTGGTGGCGACCAGCGCATCCGTGGTCGTGCCGGCTACCAGTATTCCGACAGCGACTCACTTGCCGCCAGTGACCCCGCCCGCTCGGGACGTCTTCACATTCTCGAGGTACAGCGACTCATCCGCTTCATGCCCAAGGTCGTCATTTGTGTCGTGCCGGGTTGGGCGGCCGGTGGTGGGCACAGCCTGCATGTCGTTGCCGACCTCACCATCGCCTCGCGTCAGCACGCGCGCTTCAAGCAAACCGACGCCGACGTCGCCAGCTTCGACGGCGGATACGGCTCGGCGTACCTGGCCCGACAGGTCGGCCAGAAGTTCGCGCGCGAGATCTTCTTCCTCGGACGTGAGTATTCCGCCGACGATGCGCACCGCATGGGAATGGTGAATGCGGTCGTCGACCACGACGAACTCGAGACAACCGCGCTGCAGTGGGCGAAAGAAGTGAACGGCAAGAGCCCGACCGCCCAACGCATGCTGAAGTTCTCGTTCAACCTGATCGACGACGGCCTCGTCGGCCAGCAGGTTTTTGCAGGCGAAGCGACACGCCTCGCCTACATGACCGATGAAGCGGCCGAAGGACGCAATTCGTTCCTCGAAAAGCGCGATCCCGACTGGTCGGCGTTCCCCTGGTACTACTGAACGTGCGCCACGCGACGGGTGTCGACGACCCCGCGTTCGACCCGTTCCGATTGCGCGAACGCCAGTTGAACACCCGCCTCCACCGGCGGGGCGAACGCACCGATGCGAAATTCGTCGCCGAGGGCGACCTGGTGGTGATGCGCGCTCTCGAGGTCGGCCACGTGCCGGACTTGGTCGTGTGCGACGCGTCGGTGATCCCGATGCTCGAGCAACTCGGTGATCTGCTCTCAACCGCACAGATTGTCGTTGCCGACGAACCGACGCGCAAGACCGCCACGGGACTGGGTGTCGCATTGTCGATCGTGGCGCTGTTTCCCAAGCCGCCATTGGTCGACGTCGCCGAGCTGGTCGCGCGCAACGAACGCATCGTCGTTCTTGCCCAGGTCGACAACCCCACCAACGTTGGTGCGATCGCCCGCAGCGCTGCCGCATTCGGTTTCACCGGGGTCGTGCTCGACGGAGAATCGTCGGACCCCTTTGCGCGGCGTGCTCTGCGCGTTGCAATGGGGACCACGTTCCAACTCGACATCGCGCGCACCGGCGACGCGGCGCACCTTTTCACCACGCTGCGCGCGGCGGGCTTCGAGTCGTATGCGATGACCCCCTCCCCCGACGCCCACGATCTGTCGGCACTGCACCCGTCGCGCCGTATTGCTCTCGTTCTTGGCTCCGAGCGCGACGGTCTCGCCGACGAGTGGATGCAGCCTGCCACGCACCGTGTGCGCATTCCCATGGCCTCCGGAGTCGATTCGCTGAACGTCGCTGCCGCGGCAGCCGTGGCCTGTTACGGCTTGACGAGGCGCAACGGCTGATCATTGCGCAGGTGTTCCGCCGCTTTCACGAAATACTCGGTCATCTGCGCGCGGATTCCGTCGTCGGCCACGAGTTCGTTCACCGCGCTCAACATGCACACCAGCCAGTGGTCACGCTCGAGCGCACCGACGACGTACGGGTTGTGGCGCGCGCGCAACATCGGATGCCCGCGTTCTTCGCTGTAGGTGTGCGGGCCACCCCAGTACTGTGCGAGAAACAACCCGAGACGTCGCGAAGCCGCCGGAAGATCGTCGGGTTCGGGATACAGAGGCAGCAACACCGCATCGTCGCGAACCCGTTCGTAGAAACGGTCGGCAAGCCCGAGGAAGAAGTCGGTGCCGCCCAGTGCCTCGTAGACCGTGACCGAATCTTCGGAGATGGTGTCGTCGGACATCGTCAGGAGAATTCCGGGTCGACCCATCCCGGGAAGATGTCGGGAAGCCCGTCGCTCACCTTGTCGGGAAAGTTCGCGGGCCGCTTTTCGAGGAAACTCTCGACGCCTTCCTTCGCATCCGCCGCACGACCACGCGCCTGGATGCCCCTGCTGTCGACACGGTGTGCCTCCATCGGATGGTCCGCTCCGAGCATGCGCCACATCATCTGACGCGACAGCGCAACCGACACCGGCGCGGTGTTCTCGGCGATCTCGCGCGCGATCGCAATCGCCGCGGGCATCAGGTCGTCGGGTTCGTGGACGCTGCGTACCAGGCCACCCGCTAGGGCTTCGTCGGCGGTGAGGAGTCGACCCGTGTACACCCACTCGGCTGCCTGCGAAATTCCGACCAGACGCGGCAGGAACCACGACGAGCACGCCTCGGGAACGATACCGCGCTTGGCGAACACGAAGCCGATCTTCGCTTTGGTGCTGGCGAGGCGAATGTCCATCGGCAGGGTCATCGTGATGCCCACACCCACTGCCGCTCCGTTAATGGCGGCGATCACCGGCTTCTTGCAGTCAAAAACACGCAGCGACACGAGACCACCGCCATCGCGAACGACGCCGCCACGCGGTGCCTCGTCGCTTCCGCCCTTGGCGAACGTGCTGCCACCCGACGACAGATCGGCGCCCGCGCAGAAGGCGCGGCCGCTGCCGGTGACGATGACCGCCCGCACGTCGTCGTTCGCATCGACTTCATCGAAGGCCGCCCGCAGGTCGCGAGCCATCTGATTGGTGAACGAGTTCATCGCATCAGGGCGGTTCAACGTGATGATGGCGATGCCGTCGCTGATGTCGAGAAGAATGTCGGTGTAGGCCATGGGCTTTTCTACCCCAACGGTCACACGTCGAGGAAGCGGCTGGCCGCAATGCCCGAGCCGATCGCGCCCGCAAGGGCGCCGATGGCAAGGAGCAGGATCATCACGCCCGACACGTAGCCCGACGGCACGACGAGGGAACTCACCCCGGTGCCCGGCTTGAAGCCGGCCACACCGCTCTCCCAGGCGCGGTTCAGGCCCCACAGCCCACCACAGGACAGCACACCGCCGATCAGGCCGTGGAGAAGGCCCTCGAGCATGAACGGGATGCGGATGAACCAGTTCGTGGCACCAACGAGCTTCATCACCTCGATCTCGCGGCGGCGCGCGAACATCGCCGTGCGGATGGTGTTCCAGATCAGCGTGACGGCCACGGCGAGCAGCACGAGCGACATGACGATCGTGACGGTGCGAACGAAACCCGAGAGCGTGGAGATCACCTCGAATTCGTCCTCGGCGAGACTGACACCCTGAACCTTGGGCAGGATGCGGTACTGATCGGCGAGACTGCGCAACAACGCCGAATCGTCGGTGAGCGACACGATCTTGAACTGCGTGGGAATGGTTTCGGGTGTGAGAAGCGACAGCATCGTCGGGTCACCCGCGAACAACTGTTGCGCCTCGGCGTAACTGGCTGGCTTGTCGAGGTATGCGAGCTTGTTCACGTCGACCACGTTGGGCTGGGACCTGATGACACCGTCGACGTAGGCGACGTTTTCGGCCGTCGCATCGGGCGTCATGAACACGATCAACTGAACGTCACCCTTCCAGCGAACGAGAAGGTTGTCGAAGCCGCGCTGCACGAGGAAGGTGACGCCGACGAGCAGCAAGGAAACGGCCGAGGTGAGAACCGCGGCGGCCGTGAGAGTGAGGTTGCGACGGAAACTGGCCCAGGTCTCACGGAAGGCGTATGCGACTCGCGACAGCATTATTCGTACACTCCGCGTTCCTGGTCGCGCACGAGAACGCCACGGTCGAGCTGCACCACGCGCTTGCGCATGAGGTTCACGATCCGGTGGTCGTGGGTGGCCATGACCACCGTCGTCCCGCTGCGGTTGATGGCCTCGAGCAACTGCATGATGCCTTCACCGGTCGCCGGGTCGAGGTTTCCCGTGGGCTCGTCGGCCAGCAGGATGAGCGGACGGTTGACGAACGCGCGGGCGATGGAGACGCGCTGCTGTTCACCACCCGACAACTGGTCGGGAAACCGGTCTTCCTTGCCGGCGAGCCCGACGAGTTCGAGGACCGCGGGCACCTGCTGGTTGATGACGTGTCGGGGCTTGCCGATCACTTCGAGGGCGAATGCGACGTTTTCGAAGACCGTCTTGTTCGAGAGCAGCTTGTAGTCCTGGAAGACGTTGCCCATGCTGCGCCGGAGGTACGGCACGCGCGAATCGGGCATTTCGTTCACGTTTTTGCCGGCGATCCACACGTCGCCACGCTCGGGGCGTTCCTGGCGACTCATCAGGCGCAACAGCGTCGACTTGCCCGAGCCCGACGGGCCGACGAGAAACACGAAGTCGCCCTTCGCGATGTCGAAGCTCACGTCGCGCACGGCCACCGTGTCGGCGCCGTACACCTTTGTCACGTTGTCGAGACGGATCATGACGGTAGGAACCTACCAGTGGATGTGCATTACGCACCGCCGTTGTCGGTCGCGCGCCGAAAACGAAGGTATCCCACCATGAAATCGTCGATATCTCCGTCGAGAACGGAAGAAACGTTGCCGTCTTCAACTTCCGTACGAAGATCCTTCACCATCTGGTAGGGCTGCATCACGTACGAGCGAATCTGGCTTCCCCAGCCGACCTGCGCAGGTTTGCCGGCAATGCGGTCACGCTCGGCTGCATGTTCTTCTTCGATGCGCGCCGCGATCATCGCCTTCAGTCGGTTCATCGCTTTCTCGCGGTTCTGCAACTGGCTGCGCTCTTCCTGCGACGACGCGACGAGACCCGTTGGTTCGTGAATGAGGCGAACCGCCGACGACGTCTTGTTGACGTGCTGGCCACCGGCACCCGATGCACGGAAAACTTCCATGCGAATCTCCGACTCGTTGACGTCGACGTTCGGCGCGTCCATCACGGGCCACACCTGCACCGAGGCAAAGCTCGTCTGCCGGCGACCCTGGTTGTCGAATGGACTGATGCGCACGAGGCGGTGCGTACCGCGCTCAGAGGTCATGAGCCCGTAGGCGTAGCGGCCGTGGATCGTGAATTCGGCGGAGAGAATCCCGGCTTCGGTGCCCTCGGAAACGTCGTCGACCTCGATGGAGAATCCGCGCCGCTCGGCCCAACGCGAGTACATCCGCAGAAGGATTTCCGACCAGTCCTGGGCGTCGACTCCCCCGTCCTTGGCGTTGATCTGCACGATGCAGTCCGCTTCGTCGTGTTCCCCCGTGAAGAGGCTGCGCATTTCAAGCGTGTCGAGCTGTCGCGAGGCCTTGGTGATGCCGTCGTCTATCTCGGGCTCTTGCGATGCATCGTCGACCTCGCGCGCCAATTCGTGCAGAACCTCGATGTCGTCGATTGCCGAGACGAGGCCGTCGAACTCGTCGATGTCGCCCTTCACGTTTGCGTACTCGGTGTTGATGCGCTTGGCGAGGTCCTGGTCGTCCCAGAGATCGGGTCGAGCGACCTCCAGTTCGAGTTCCGCCAGACGCGAGCGACCCGCGTCGACCTTCAGATAGGTGCGCGCCTCGTCGAGGCGGTCCCGAAGGCGGCGGATGGCGTCGGTGAAGTCACGCATGGGAGAAGAATGGTGTTGTCAGGCCGCGCCGCGGCCGTGACACATCTTGAACTTCTTGCCCGACCCGCACGGGCAGGGCGAGTTGCGCGGCGTCTTGTCGAATTCGCTCTTCACGACGGGCGTGTTCGACGGCGCGGATGCCGGCGCGGCGGCCTCGGCAGGCAATTCGCCGTCGGCGACCGCTGCCGCAGCAGCGGCCCGGAATCCGTCGGTGTCGACGTTGTCGGACGACAGTTGCTGCACGTTCTGCACCTCGGCGGCATCGTCGGTGACGACCTGTACGTGCATGACGTAGCGCACGAAGTCCTGGGCGATGCCCTTCATGAGAGCGCCGAACATGTCGAAACCCTCGCGCTGCCACTCGGTGAGCGGGTCTTTTTGCCCCATGGCGCGAAGGTTGATGCCCTCTTGCAGGTAGTCCATTTCTTCGAGGTGCTCGCGCCAGCGCTGGTCGATGATGCGCAACATGACCTGTCGCTCGATCTCGCGCATGACCGACTCGCCGAGTTCGGCCTCGCGCTGCGCATAGAACGCGGCGGCATCGGCCATCACGATGTCGTACATTCCGTCGGTGCCGTCGGCGTCGCTGAGATTCGCGATCGTGACGGAAGTCGGCCAGTAGGTCGAGAGTTCACGCACCAGACCTTCGAGATCCCACTCGTCGTCGGCCTCGGTGACGCAGTACGTCTCGATGAGAGCGTCGACGGCTTCGGAGAGGTACTCCATCGCGGCAGCGCGCAGGTCGAGGCCCTCGAGAATCTGGTCGCGGCGCTGGTAAATGACCTTGCGCTGCTCGTTCATCACCTCGTCGTACTTGAGAACGTTCTTGCGAATCTCCCCGTTGCGCTGTTCGACGGTGGTCTGCGCACGCTCGATCGCTTTCGTCACCATTTTCGCCTCGATGGCTTCGTCATCGGGAAGCGCGCGACCCATCACCCAGCTGAGCGCACCGGTGGCAAAGAGTCGCATGAGTTCGTCGTCGAGCGACAGATAGAAGCGCGATTCGCCCGGGTCACCCTGACGTCCGGCACGACCGCGCAACTGGTTGTCGATGCGCCGGCTCTCGTGGCGCTCGGTACCGAGCACGTAGAGCCCGCCAAGCTTGCGCACCTCGTCACCCTCTTGACCGCACGACGCCTTGAACTCGGCGAGCAGTTCGGCATAGCGCGCCTGGGCACGCTCACGCTGCTGGCGGTAGTCCTCGGGCATCTGGTCGAGGGGCATCGGAAGTGCAAACTCGTCGGCGAGCGTCTCGGCGGTGAAGCCCTCGGCCAGCACGGATTGACGCGCGAGACCCTCGGGGTTCCCGCCGAGGAGGATGTCGACGCCACGACCGGCCATGTTGGTGGCGACGGTGACGGCGTGCAGACGACCGGCCTGCGTCACGATCTGCGCCTCGCGCGTGTGCTGCTTGGCGTTCAGAACCTCGTGCGGGATGCCACGCTTGTTCAGCTGGCGCGAGAGGTACTCGCTCTTTTCGACGCTGACGGTGCCGACGAGCACCGGCTGGCCGGCGTTGTACTTCTCGACGATGTCCTCGACGACGGCGTTGAACTTGGCGACTTCGCTCTTGTAGATGAGGTCTGCCTGGTCGGCGCGGGCCACCGATTTGTTGGTGGGAATCGGCACGACCTGCAGGCCGTACGTGTTCACCAATTCTGCGGCCTCGGTTTGGGCGGTACCCGTCATGCCGGCCAACTTGTCGTACATGCGGAAGTAGTTCTGCAGCGTGATCGTGGCGAGGGTCTGGTTCTCCTCTTTGATCTTCACGCCTTCTTTGGCTTCGACGGCCTGGTGGATGCCCTCGCTCCAGCGGCGGCCCTCGAGAATTCGACCGGTGAATTCGTCGACGATCTTCACTTCGCCTGCCTGGACGATGTAGTCCTTGTCGCGCTTGTAGAGCTCTTTCGCCTTGAGCGCCACCTGCAGCTGGTGAACGAGGTTCTGCTGCACGCCGTCGTAGAGGTTCGAAATGCCGAGTTGTTGTTCGACCTTTTCGATGCCGGCCTCGAGGGGAACGACCGTGCGCTTGTCTTCTTCGACTTCGTAGTCGACGTCACGAACGAGCGAACGCGCGATCGATGCGAATCGGTAGTACAGCTTGGCGGCGTCGGCGAGACGACCCGAGATGATGAGAGGCGTACGCGCTTCGTCGATGAGAATCGAGTCGACTTCGTCGACGATGGCGTAGTTGTGGCCGCGCTGCACCTTTTCGTCGAGCGACCCGGCCATGTTGTCGCGCAGGTAGTCGAAGCCGAACTCGTTGTTCGTGCCGTAGGTGATGTCGCAGAGGTAGTCCTCGCGCTTCTGTGCGGGTCGTTCGCGGTGACCGGGGATGACGAGCCCGACACTGAGACCCAACCAGCGGTGCACACGGCCCATCCATTCGGAGTCGCGGCGGGCGAGGTAGTCGTTCACGGTGACCAGGTGGACGCCCTTGCCCGACAGACCATTCAGGTACGCCGGCAGAGTCGAGACGAGCGTCTTGCCCTCGCCCGTTTTCATTTCGGCGACCCATCCGAAGTGCAGTGCCGCGCCACCCATCAACTGGACGTCGTAGTGACGCTGACCGAGAACGCGACGGGCGGCCTCGCGTGTGACGGCGAATGCTTCGATCAATAGATCGTCGAGCGACTCGCCGCGCTCGAGGCGCGAGCGGAACTCGCCGGTCTTTCCCCGAAGGGCCTCGTCGGACAGGGCCGTCATCGCCGATTCGAGGGCGTTGACGTCGGGTACCAGGCCCTCGAGAGCCTTGACTTTCTTGCCTTCGCCGGCTCTGAGGACTCGATCGAGGATGCCCATGACAGTCGCTGATGCTATCGGGCGGGGGTCCCCGCGACCGCCCAGCAAAACACCATTTCGGCACCTTCGGCACGCAATGCACGCCGCGCAGAGTGCAAAGTTGCGCCCGTCGTGGCCACGTCGTCGACAACCAGAATCCGCTTGCCGCGAGCCGCGCTTCGCGCCCTGAACGCCGGACCCGTCAGCCGTTCGCGTCGTGTTCGACCGGTTTGCGCAACCGAACCGTGTCGCCGCAAGAGAGATTGCGCCGGCAGATCCAGTTGTCGTGCGACTTCGCGCGCAACGAGTTCCGCCTGGTCGTAACCGCGTCGACGTCGGTGCAACGACGATGTCGGTGCCCACGTCACGATGTCGATACCGATTCGTCTTGCGTCGCGATCATTCGCAACGGCCTCCGCCAACAACGTGGCGAGGGGACGCACCATGCGGCGCGCGTTGTGGTACTTCAATGCGACGATCATGTCGCGGGCGTCGCCTGTGAAAACGGTTGCGGTGGCGATGCCGTTCTTCAGCACGACCACGTGTGTGCGCAAACCCACCCCGCACCGACACGGCACTGCGGCTACGGTCGTGGCATGCACGACGCAGCCACTCCCCGGCCCCTACGGGAACGTTTCTTCGAACGTCTCGTGCGCTGTGCCGCCGGACTGTTCTGCTTCGGTGCTGGCATCGCCTGCTTCGTGCACTCCGACCTGGGTGTCCCACCGTGGGACGTGTTCCACACGGGCATTTCGAAGATCACCGGCCTGCAGCTCGGCAACGTGATCATCGTCGTCGGCGTGGCACTGCTCGTTCTCTGGATCCCCCTCCGGATCAGACCCGGCATCGGCACCATCATGAACGCGATCCAAATCGGACTCGTCGAGAACTTCATGGAAGACGTTCTGCCGGACTCGCGCGCGATCGCCGCCCGCGTCGCCTACCTCGCAGCCGGAATGCTGTTCATTGCATTCGGCTCGGGCCTCTACATCGGGGCCGAACTCGGCTCGGGACCGCGTGACGGTCTCATGATCGGCGTCAACAAGCGGTTCGGGATCAGCATCCGACTCGCACGCACGATCGTGGAAATCGTCGTCATGGTGACGGGCATTTTCCTCGGTGGTCGAATCGGCCTCGGGACGTTCGTCTTCGCCTTCGGCATCGGACCGATGGTGCAGGTGGCGATGGCCGCCCTGCGGATGGCCCCGTCGCTCGCCGACGAAGCGACGGGGGAAGCGCTCGAAACCTGACTTCTAGTAGCGGTAGTGCTCGGGCTTGAACGGACCCTTCGGGTCGAGACCGAGGTAATCGGCCTGTTCATCGGTGAGTTTCGTCATCTTCACACCGAGCGCATCGAGGTGCGCCGAAGCAACCTTCTCGTCGAGGTGCTTGGGCAGCACGTAGACACCCGTCGGGTATTTGGCGGTGTTGTTGAACAATTCGATCTGCGCGATCACCTGGTTCGAGAACGAGCAACTCATGACGAAGCTGGGGTGACCGGTCGCGCAACCGAGGTTCACGAGACGGCCTTCGGCGAGGACGATCACGGAGTGGCCGTCCTGGAAGGTCCAGAGGTCGGTGCCGGGCTTCAGCTCGTCACGCGTCGCACCGCTGCGGGCGAGGCCGAGCATGTCGATTTCGTTGTCGAAGTGGCCGATGTTGCAGACGATGGCGTTGTGCTTCATCTTCGACATGTGCTCGGTCGTGATGATCGCCTCGTTGCCCGTCGCGGTGACGAAGATGTCGGCGGTGCCGACCACCGACTCGAGGGTGTCGACCTGGTAGCCCTCCATCGCCGCCTGCAGGGCGTTGATGGGGTCGATCTCGGTGACAATCACCCGCGCACCCTGGCCGCGAAGGCTCTGCGCACAGCCCTTGCCGACGTCGCCGTAACCGCAGACCACGGCGAGCTTGCCCGCGATCATCACGTCGGTGGCACGGTTGATGGCGTCGATCAGCGAGTGGCGACAGCCGTAGAGGTTGTCGAACTTCGACTTCGTGACACTGTCGTTCACGTTGATCGCCGGGAACAACAATTCGTTGCGCTCGGCCATCTTGTAGAGACGCTTCACACCGGTGGTGGTTTCCTCAGTGACGCCCTTGATGCCGGCGGCCATACGGGTCCACTTCTGCGGGTCGGTCTTCAGCGTGCGCTGCAACAGACCGAGAACGATGGCAAGTTCGGGGTTGCCCGCGCTGCCCGGGTCGGGCACTTGACCTGCACGCTCGTATTCGACGCCTTTGTGCACCAGCAACGTGGCGTCACCACCGTCATCGAGGATCATGTTCGGGCCGTCACCATCGGGCCACGTCATCATCTGCTCGGTGCACCACCAGTACTCCTCGAGCGTCTCGCCCTTCCATGCGAAGACCGGCACACCTTGCGGGTCGTCGACGGTTCCGTTGGGGCCGACGACGACGGCAGCCGCCGCGTGGTCCTGCGTCGAAAAGATGTTGCAACTCGCCCAGCGCACTTCGGCTCCGAGTTCCGTCAGCGTCTCGATGAGCACGGCGGTCTGAATGGTCATGTGCAGCGAACCCGAGATCCGACAACCCTTGAGGGGCTTGGACTGACCGAACTCCTTGCGCAGCGAGCGCAGTCCGGGCATTTCGTGTTCGGCGAGATGGATTTCCTTGCGGCCGAACGGGGCAAGGTTGAGATCGGCGACGCGGTAGTCCGTTTTCGCGGACAGCGTCGACTTCGGTTGAGTGGACATGAGGGAGCCTTTCGGATGCGAAGGATCCGGGCTGGGGCCCACTGGCACCGGTCTGTCAGCCCGACGGGGATGTACGCACGAAATCGTGCAGGGTTGAATCTACTCCGCGCGGAACGTGGGGGCGATGTTCTCCGCCGAAATGCGCGCGGAGATGCGCTTGTGTTCGGCTTCGCTGACCGTCGTGGCCTCGTCGATGAGCATCACCGGAATACCGTCACGCACGTCGTACGAACGCGCCAGACGCGGGTTGTAGAGGCGGTCTTCGTCTGCGATGAACCACAGCGGGCCCTTGTCCTCGGGGCACGCGAGGATTTCGAGCAGGCGCGGGTCGAGAACGCTGGTCATGGAAAAGACGCTAGCCGCGAATCTCAGCCGGCGGTGATGAGTGCGAGCAGTTCGACAACGTGGTCGTCACATTCGGCCCGCGTGGGTGCCTCGAGGTTGAGACGCAGCAAGGGCTCGGTGTTCGAAGCGCGCAGGTTGAACCACCACGGACCACAGTCGACGGTGAGACCATCGAGCCTGTCCTGGGGGCGGCCGGAGAAAGCTCCGGCGACACGTTCGATGACCGCATTCGGGTCGTCGACCTGGGTGTTGATCTCGCCACTTGCGGCATAACGATCGAAAGGTGCCCGCACCTCGGACAGGGGTTTGCCGGCCCGCGAGAGTTCCGCGATGACGAACATCGCCGCGATCAGACCGCTGTCGGCCCGGTAGTTGTCGAGGAAGTAGTAGTGCGCGCTGTGTTCGCCACCGAACACGGCGCCGGTTTCGGCCATCAACTGCTTGATGTAACTGTGACCGACCTTCGAGCGGACCGCCCTGCCACCGCCCTCGGCAATGACCTCGGCGACCGTGCGGGAACAGATGAGGTTGTGGATGATCGTCGCACCGGGGTTCGAGCGCAACACGGCCGCGGCAAGCAATGCGGTGGTCGTGCTTCCCGACATACCCGTGCCCGTTTCGTCGACCACGAACACACGGTCGGCGTCACCGTCGAAGGCAAGACCGATG